>NZ_JBHWCL010000010.1:0-121209 GCF_042735125.1 Kitasatospora sp. NPDC059599
GCCCCAGGACGGGGCGGGCGCTCTTCGTCATGCGCGATTCACGACGCCACGGGGCACGGGCCCTCGGTGCGTTGGCGAATCGTTTTGGCTGCTGTTACCAATGCTTGGTCTAGAGCCTGGCCGCCTTGCCGATGAGCACGAGTGCAGCCTCGTGCTCACCATCCTCCAACGGAGCCAGCAGCAGTCGCTGGACCTCGGCCACGCCGGCGGCCGAGCGGTGCAGCAGGTCCTGTCCCGCCGGTGAGAGCGAGAGCAGGTTGCGCCGCCCGTCCGAGGGGTCGCGCCGACGCTGCACCAGCCCGCGGCGCACCAGCCGGCTCACCATCTCGGCCATGGTGGCCTTGTCCAGCGAGGCCAGCTCGCCGACCGTGCGCTGGTCGGCACCCGGCTCCAGCTCCAGCGCGTCCAGCACCGCGTACTGCGGGGCCGTCAGCTCGGCACCGACGTGCTCCGACCAGAGCTTGGTGTGCACCTGCTGGCTGACCCTGATCAGGTAGCCGATCGCCCGCTGGGCGTCCAGTATCGGCCGCGCGTCGGTGAAGACGGCGACCGCCGCGGGCTCCAGCCTGGCTATCTTGGCCATCACCCGGACGATCTCGACCTGCTCGTCCGCCGAGAGCGGCTCGAACAGGACGCGCTGCACGCGGACCACACCACCGGTGGCCTCGCGCACCGCCTGGGCGCCGCTCTGCGAGAGAGCGAGCAGCTTGCGCCGACCGTCGGCCGGGTCGCGCCGGCGCAGCACCAGGCCGCGGCGGACCAGCCGCGCGACCATCTCGGCCATCGTGGCCTTGTCCAACGAGGCCCGCTCGCCGACCGTGCGCTGGTCCGCGCCCGGTTCGAGGGCCAGGACCAGCAGCACGGCGAACTGCGGAGCCGTGAGATCGGCTCCGACGTGCTCGGACCACAGCCGGGTGTGAACCTGCTGTGCAACGCGAATCAGGTGACCGGGCGACTGCTGCAGTCGCGCGGACACGCGGGTTGTCGGGATCTCCCCCAGCACCATGTATCCGTCCCGATGTCACACCCGGTGTGTGTGGGACACCCGGGTGGGGCAGTAACGGCGAGTGGGCGTCCAGCTATGAGGGAGGGCGCTCCAGCCGTGCAGCCGGTGGCTGCTGGCGGACACTATACAAACGGCGGGCCCTTGCTGGCAGGCAGGGGCGGATAGTAGACGCAGGTTCGGCAACATTGGCATATTTACGCGCTGCGACACCCTTGCAGTAACCCGTTCTGAGCAGAAAGCCGACCGGTCGGTCCTTACCGACCGTCACCTGCGCCTCTCCGCTCTGGTCGCCCTCCCTACTCGCCGGTAGGGTGTGGCCACCCTCTCCGGGGGCTCCCGGAGGCACTCCCCCGAGAGAGACGAGAGCGAGCATGACCGAGCAGAGCACCGCCCCCCGGGTCGCCGTCGTCACCGGCGCCGCCCGCGGCCTGGGTGCCGCCACCGCCGTCCGGCTGGCCGCCGACGGCTTCGCGGTCGCCGTCCTGGACCTGGACGAGACGGCCGGCAAGGACACCGTCGACCGGATCACCGCCGCGGGCGGCCGGGCCCTGGCCGTCGGCGCGGACGTCTCGGACGCCGAGCAGGTCCAGGCCGCCGTCGACCGGGTGGTCGCCGAACTCGGCACCCCGGTCGTCCTGGTCAACAACGCGGGCGTACTCCGCGACAACCTGCTCTTCAAGATGTCCGAGTCCGACTGGGACACGGTCATGAACGTTCACCTCCGCGGCGCCTTCCTGATGACCCGCGCGGTGCAGAAGCACATGGTCGACGCCGGTTTCGGCCGTATCGTCAACCTGTCCTCCTCCTCGGCCCAGGGCAACCGCGGTCAGGCCAACTACTCGGCCGCCAAGGCCGGCCTGCAGGGCTTCACCAAGACTTTGGCCATCGAGCTGGGCAAGTTCGGCATCACGGCCAACGCGGTCGCCCCCGGCTTCATCGCCACGGACATGACGGCGGCCACCGCGGCCCGGGTCGGCATGGACTTCGAAGACTTCAAGCGGGCCGCGGCCTCTCAGATCCCGGTCCAGCGGGTCGGCCTGCCTGAGGACGTCGCCCACACCATCTCGTTCCTGGCGAGCGAGGGCGCCGGCTTCGTCTCCGGACAGGTGATCTACGTCGCAGGCGGCCCCCTCGACTGAGCACCGAACCTACACAGGGTTACCACGGAGTGGGAAGCCGGGCGGACCGGCCTCCCACTCCGCTTTCTTTACCGGCGCTTTTGCAGAATCATTCGAAGACCACACTGGCATTCGATCCCGAAATAGCGGAAATCACTCCCCGAGGCACC
Organism: Kitasatospora sp. NPDC059599; assembly: GCF_042735125.1. Classification (NCBI taxonomy): domain Bacteria; kingdom Bacillati; phylum Actinomycetota; class Actinomycetes; order Kitasatosporales; family Streptomycetaceae; genus Kitasatospora; species Kitasatospora sp. NPDC059599. The sequence continues at coordinate 2,295 of NZ_JBHWCL010000010.1, forward strand.
CCACGCGGACCCGATTGTCGATTTCCCGGGAAAATGACAATTACCCCCGGAATGACCCTCCCCGGATGGGTAAGGTCACCCCGTGCAATCCAGAAGTACCCCCGCCCCCATTCCGCGGCAGGGCACAGGGCGGGAGTCGCGGCCGGGGACGGAACGCCGCACCGCCACCACCGGCCCGGGACGCTCCGCGGCCCCCGGCAACGCCCCCGGCCCGATCGGCCCCGGCCACCGCCGACCCGACACCCGTCACCCCGCCGACCGCTCCGCCGGCCACGACCACCGCGACCCGGGCTGGCCGCCGATGGGCCGACGCCAGGCCGCCCTCCTCGCCGCCACCCTCGTCGTCTACCTGCTGGTGGTGGCCGGGGTCCTGCTCAACACCGCCCTGGTCGACCTCGACTGGTCGGTGCGGCTGCTGCGCCCGTACGAACGGTGGCCCCGGCTGGAGCCGCTGCTCGACACCTGGGTGGTCGCCGGGCAGCGCGGTCCCTCGGCGATCGCCGCCTTCGCCTGGCTCGCCTGGCGCGCCCGCCGCCTCGGCCGGCTGCGTCCGCTGCTGGTCATGGCTGTCGCGCTGCTCCTGCTCAACGTCACGGTCGGCGCGGTCAAGATCGTCACTGGGCGGCTCGGTCCGCACTACGCCCAGTACGTCGGCTCCCCCGAGCTCTTCGCCGGGGGCACCATCTTCCCGTCCGGCCACACCGCCAACGCGGTCGTCACCTGGGGGGTGCTGGCCTACCTCGCGGTCCGCTGGCGCCGCACCGGCGCGGTGATCGCCGCCGCCACCGCCTGCTCGATCGGCCTGACCACGGTCTACCTGGGCACCCACTGGGTCACCGACGTGCTGGCGGGCTGGGCCGCCGGACTGCTCGTCCTGCTCTCCCTGCCCCTGCTGGAACCCCTGGTCGCCGCCGCCGAGCACCGGCTGCACCGCCGTTTCGGCCGCCGACCCCCGCCGTACTGGGCCCCACCGGCCCGGGCAGCGGACGCTACCCCTCCCAGCTCCGCTCGACCACGCCGTCCCGCACCGCGAGGTTGAGCCGCCCCTGCCGGTACTCCATGGTCATCAGCTCCCCCGGTTCCAGCACCCGGACCGCGGCCCAGCCGTGCCGCCGGGCCAGCTCCCGGGCCCGCTCGACCCGCAGCCCCGCGTAGCCCTCGGCATCCGCCCCCGCGGCACCCGACCCCACCGCGTCCGACCCCGACATCGTGCCTCCCCCGGCCAGTCCCCTCGGACGTACGCTGGAATCGTAGCCCGACCCACGCGGTCCGGAGGTGAACAGCCGTGCGTACCACCACCCCGCGCCGCTGGCGCAGCGGCACCGAGCCGGCGACCGCCCGCAGCGACCTCAAGCTCCGCTACCTGCTGTCGCTCACCTTCACGCCGCTGTTCATCCTGGCCACGGTGGGCTTCGCCCTCTGGGCGGCCGCCTCGCCGGTCGACGGCGCCCCCAGCCGGGGCACGCTGACCGGCTTCGCCATCGCCTGCGGCCTGCTCTCCCTGTTCGCCGTCGTCGATCTCGTGGTGGTCATCCGGCGCCGCCGGACCGAGCTCTGACGCGGTGTCTCCCACGGAGTGGGAAGTCGGCCCGTCCGACTTCCCACTCCGCGCGTCCGCCCGGGGCCTCAGCGGTTGCCGACCGCCTGTTTCACCAGCGTCCGCCCGAAGTCCCACATCAGCCCGCTGCCCCGGTGGGCCTCGTCCATGATGTCGGTGAAGGCGTCCATGAACCGGTCCACGTCCCGATCGGTGATGATCAGCGGCGGAATAAGTTTGATCACTTCCAGGTGGTCCCCGGACACCTGGGTCAGGATCCGGTGCCGCTGCAGCAGCGGCACCACGACCATCTGCGCGAACAACCCCTTGCGCGCCGCCTGCAGGGCGGTCCACCCGGTGCGCAGCTTGAGCGACCGGGGCCGGCCGAACTCGATGCCGATCATCAGCCCGCGGCCGCGCACCTCGGCGAGCAGCTCGTACCGGTCGACCAGCGCGGTCAGCCGCTCGCGGAAGCGGTCCCCGACCGCGCGGGCGTTCTCCACCACCTTCTCGTCCCGCATCACCTCCAGGGTCGCCAGCCCGGCCGCCATGGCCTGGGCGTTGGACCCGAAGCTGGCCGAGTGCACCAGCACCCGGTCCATCGAGGAGTACACCTTCTCGAAGATCCAGCCCTTGCCGAGCGTCGCCCCGACCGGCACGTACCCGCCGGAGAGCGCCTTGGCCACGCAGACCAGGTCGGGCAGCACGCCGTCCTCGTGCTGGTAGGCGAAGAACTCGCCGGTGCGGCCGATCCCGGTCTGCACCTCGTCGCAGATCAGCAGCGCCCGGTGCTCGTGCAACAGCGCCTGGGCGGCGCGCAGCCAGCCGGGCGGCGGTGCCTGGACGCCCTTGCCCTGGATGGGTTCGACGATCAGGCCCGCGACGTCGCCGCGCTTCAGCTCCTTCGCCAGCGCGCCGATGTCGCCGAGCGGGATGGCGGTGTCGGGGAGCAGCGGGTCGAAGCCTTTGCGGAAGCCGCTCTCCCCGTTGACGGAGAGCGAGCCGGTGGTCAGGCCGTGGAAGGCGTGGTCGGCGTAGAGGATCCGCCGGCGTCCGGTGGCGTACCGGGCGAACTTCAGCGCGGTCTCGACCGCTTCCGTCCCGCTGTTGCCGAAGAATACCCGGTCCAGTCCGGGTGCGTGCGACAGCAGCCGCTCCGCGAGCAGTCCGGGCAGCGGCGAGCAGTCGAAGCGGACCAGGTCCGGCAGGTCCAGGTCCATCACCTGCTGGATCGCCGAGCGCACCACCGGGTGGTGGCGGCCGAGGGCGAAGATGCCGAAGCCGGCCAGCATGTCGAGGTACTCGTTGCCCTCGGCGTCGTAGAAGTACTGGCCCTTGGCGCGCTCGTAGTACTTGTCGAAGCCGATGGTGTGGAGCATCCGGGACAACTGCGGGTTGAGGTAGCGGCTGTTCAACTCGTAGCGCTCACGGCCGCGTTCGGCGATGAGGGCGGCGAGGTCGAAGGCGGGACGGTCGGGGTCAGCCGGCATGGCGCGGGTTCGCTCCTCGGGTCGGCAGCAGGTTCTTGGCGAAGACGGCGGCCTGCGCGGCGACCCCGGTCCCGGTCAGCCCGGCCTCCTCCAGGATCTCCCCGCGCGACGCGTGCCCGAGGAACTCCTGGGGCAGGCCGAGCACCCGAACCGGTACGTCCACGTCGGCGTCGCGCAGCGCCTGGGCGATCGCCGAACCGACCCCGCCGCTACGGCCGTTGTCCTCGACGGTGACCACCAGCCGGTGCGCGGCGGCCAGTTCGGCCAGGGCCGGGTCGACCGGCTTGACCCAGCGCGGGTCGACCACGGTCGCGGTGAAGCCCTCGGCGAGCAGCAGTCGCGCGGCGTCCAGGCAGGCCGGGGCGGTGGTGCCGACGGCGACCAGCAGGATCTCGGCGGGCCGTCCGGTGCGCAGCAGCACGTCCACGCCGCCGATCCGCTCGACGGCCGGCACGGCGGGGCCGACGTTGCCCTTCGGGAAGCGCACGACCGTCGGCGCGTCCTCGACCTCGACGGCCTCGCGCAGCTGGGCCCGCAGCTGGTCGGCGTCGCGCGGCGCGGCGAGCCGCAGACCCGGGACGACCTGCAGGATCGACATGTCCCACATGCCGTTGTGCGAGGCGCCGTCCGGTCCGGTGACGCCGGAGCGGTCGAGCACGAAGGTGACGCCCAGCCGGTGCAGGGCGACGTCCATCAGGACCTGGTCGAAGGCCCGGTTCAGGAAGGTCGCGTACACCGCGACCACCGGGTGCAGCCCGCCGGTCGCCAGCCCCGCGGCGCTGGTGACGGCGTGCTGTTCGGCGATCCCGACGTCGAAGGTCCGCGCCGGGTAGGCCTTGGCGAACGGCGCCAGGCCCACCGGCTGCAGCATGGCCGCGGTGATCGCCACCAGGTCGGGCCGCTCCGTCCCGAGCGCGAGCAGTTCCTCGCCGAACACCGAGGTCCAGGAGACGCCGCCGCTCGGCGAGATGGGCAGGCAGGTGTACGGGTCGATCGGGTTGACGGCGTGGAAGCGGTCGGCCTCGTCCTGCTCGGCGGGCCGGTAGCCGCGTCCCTTGACGGTCAGGCAGTGCACGATGACCGGCCCGCCGAAGTTCCGGGCCTGGCGCAGCGCCTGCTCGACCGCCCCCAGGTCGTGGCCGTCGATCGGCCCGAGGTACTTGAGGCCGAGGTCCTCGAACATGCCCTGCGGGGCGAAGGCGTCCTTGAACCCCTTCTTGGCGCCGTGCAGCGCGTCGAAGATCGGCTGGCCTACCAGCGGGGTGCGTTGCAGCGCCCCCTTGCCGAGGGCGAGGAAGCGCTCGTAGCCCTGGGTGGTGCGCAGGGTGGCGAGGTGGTGGGCGAGGCCGCCGACGGTCCTGGCATAGGAGCGCTCGTTGTCGTTGACGACGATGACGAGCGGCCGGTCCCGGGCTTCGGCGATGTTGTTGAGCGCCTCCCAGGCGAGGCCGCCGGTGAGCGCGCCGTCGCCGATCACCGCGACGGTGTGCCGGTCGTGCTGGCCGAGCAGCCGGGCGGCCTTGGCCAGGCCGTCGGCGTAGGAGAGCGCGGTGGAGGCGTGCGAGTTCTCGACCAGGTCGTGCTCGGACTCGGCCCGCGAGGGGTAGCCGGAGAGCCCGCCCCGCATCCGCAGCCGGGCGAAGTCCTGGCGGCCGGTGAGCAGCTTGTGGACGTAGCTCTGGTGGCCGGTGTCGAAGACGATCCGGTCGTACGGCGAGTCGAAGACCCGGTGCAGCGCGATGGTGAGCTCCACCACGCCGAGGTTGGGCCCGAGGTGTCCGCCGGTGCGGGTGACGGCGTCGATCAGGAAGTCGCGGATCTCGTCCGCGAGCAGCGGGAGTTCGGCCGCCGGGAGCTTGCGCAGCTCGGCCGGCGAGGTGACGCGGGAGAGCAGTGACATGGGTACACCTCGCGACTGGAAGCGGTGCGGTGATGCCTCCGCCCGACTGGGGCGGGAGCCGGCCCGGGCGCGGGGCCCGGGCCGGGGTGCCGACCTGGCGGTCAACTCCCGTCTCAGCGGCTATGGTTGCCGCTGACGGTCTCGGTGATGGCGCGCAGCGACTGCTGCAGCGAGCCCATGGTCGCGAGGACGGCCGTCGGCTCGTAGCCGCAGTGGGCCATGCAGTTTTCGCAGCGCGGGTCCCTGCCGCGGCCGTACTTGCTCCAGTCGGTCTTCTCGACCAGCTCGCGGTAGGTCGGGACGTATCCGTCGGCCATCAGGTAGCAGGGCCGCTGCCAGCCGAACAACGAGTAGTTGGGGATGCCCCAGGGGGTGCACTCGAAGTCGGCCTTGCCCTCCAGGAAGTCCAGGAAGAGCGGGCTGTGGTTGAGGCGCCAGCGCCTGCGGTTGCCGCCGGCGAAGGCCTTGCGGAAGAGCTCCCTGGTCTGTTCGACGCCGAGGAAGTGCTCCTGGTCGGGGGCCTTCTCGTAGGCGTAGGCGGGCGAGATCATCATCTCGTCCACCTTCAGCTCGTCGTTGAGGTAGTCGAGCACGTCGATGACGGTCTGCGGGGTGTCGGTGTTGAAGAAGGTGCTGTTGGTGGTGACCCGGAAGCCGCGCCGCTTGGCCTCCTTGATCGCGGCCACCGCCTCGTCGAAGGTGCCCTCCTTGGCCACCGACTCGTCGTGCCGCTCGCGGAGGCCGTCGATGTGCACGGCGAAGGAGAAGTACGGCGAGGGCGTGAACTTGTCCATCTTCTTGCGCAGCAGCAGCGCGTTGGTGCAGAGGAAGACGTACTTGCGGCGTTCGACCAGCTGGCGGACGATCTCGTCGATCTGCGGGTGCATCAGCGGCTCGCCGCCGGCGATCGAGACCATCGGGGCACCCGACTCCAGGACCGCGCCGACCGCCTGGGCGACGGGCATCCGCTGCTTGAGGACGCCGGCCGGGTGCTGGATCTTGCCGCAGCCCTCGCAGGCGAGGTTGCAGGCGAACAGCGGTTCCAGCTCCACGATCAGCGGGAACTTGTCGCGTCGCTTGAGCAGCTTCTGCTGCATGAGGTAGGTGCCGACCCGCACGGTCTGGCGCAACGGCATGGCCATGGCTAGCTCGCCTCCTGGGGGAGCGTCGAGGATGTCGGGTGGATCAGCTCTGGGGGGCGGGGCGCGAGCGCCTGCCGGGACCAGTCGACGAGGGCGGGCACCGTCGCCCGCAGGGTCCGCCAGGCCCGCACCCCGGCCGGGAGGGTGCCGGGCCGCAGCAGCTCGTGCTCGGGGGTGTCGACCACCACCCGCAGGACGGCCGCGGGCAGCGCGGGCCGCACCTCGCGCAGCGCGGCCAGCACGGCGGCGGCCTCCATGTCGACGGCGAGCGCGCCCTGCAGGTGCAGGGCCCGCCGTTCGATGCCGCGCACCACGTGGTCGGCGGTGTGGTGCACCCCGGTGTGGACGGTCAGGCCGCGTTCCTTCAGCGCCCGGGTGAGCTCCGGCCCGGAGCCGACCGGGTAGAGGTGGCCCTCGGCGTCCCGCACGCCATCGGCCGCGACCACGTCGCCGGGCAGCACGCCCGGGCCGAGCGCGGCGCCGAAGCCGACCACCACGACCGCGCCGTAGGCACCGGGGGCGGAGCCGAGGAGCCGGCGGACGGTGATCCCGGCGCGCCGTCGGCCGACCCCGGTGCGCACCAGCACCGGGGGTCCGCCGGCCGCTCCGCGCCAGTCGCCGCCGCGCAGGGCCCAGACCTCGGGACCCAGCGCGCAGAGCACCAGCAGGGGGGCGGTGGTCACCGCACCGCCCCGATCGCCGGGCTGCCGCCGGCCCGGCCCCCGCCGGTCGCCGGGCTGCCGTGGACGTAGCGGCCGAGCGCGGTGACCGGGAAGACCAGCCGGTACAGGTGGTAGTTGATGGAGAAGTCCCACGGGAAGCCGGTGCCGGTGAACTGCGGCTCGTCCCAGGTGCCCTCGGGCAGCTGGGTGCGCACCAGCCAGTCCGCGCCGCGCTCCACCGCCGGGGTGGCCCGGCCGTCCGGTCCCTCACCGGCCGCGAGCAGCGCCATCAGCGCCCACGCGGTCTGCGAGGCGGTGGAGTCGCCGCGCCCGGCCCAGCGCGCCGGGTCGTCGTAGGAGCGCATGTCCTCGCCCCAGCCGCCGTCGGCGTTCTGCCGGTCCTCCAGCCAGCGCACCGCCCGGCGGATCGCCGGGTGCTCGTCCGGGACGCCCGCCGCGACCAGGGCGGGCAGCACCGAGCCGGTGCCGTAGATGTAGTTGGTGCCCCAGCGGCCGAACCAGGAGCCGTCGGCCTCCTGGTTGCGCAGCAGCCACTCGATGCCGCGCCGGGTCCGGGGGTCGCGGGCGCGGCCGGTCTCCGCGAGCATCTCCACCACGTGGGCGGTGACGTCGGCGGACGGTGGGTCGACCACCTCGCCGAAGTCGCAGAACGGCAGCTTGTTGGGCAGCGTGCTGGTGTTGTCGACGTCGAAGGCACCCCAGGCGCCGTTCTTGGACTGCATGCCGAGGTTCCACAGCACGCCCCGGTCGACCGCCGCGTCGACCTTGGCCTGGTCGGGGTGGGCCACCCGGCGCAGCGCCAGGACCACTTCGGCGGTGTCGTCGATGTCGGGGTAGGTGTCGTTCTCGAACTCGAAGGCCCAGCCGCCGGCGGGGAGCCCGGGGCGCTGGACGGACCAGTCGCCGCGCTTGCGGATCTCCTCGCCGAGCATCCAGTCGACGGCGGAGACCAGCGCCGGGTGGTCGGCCGGCACCCCGGCGTCGGCCAGCGCGACGGTGGCCAGGCAGGTGTCCCAGACCGGGGACTGGCAGGCCTCCATCCAGCGCTTGCCGTCCTCGGTGTGCACGGTGAAGCGGTCGAAGGAGGAGAGCCCGGCCTGCATCACCGGGTGCTCCAGCTCGTAGCCCTCCAGGTGCAGGGCGATCAGCGAGTACACGGCGGGCGGCTGGATCCCGCCCCAGCAGCCGTCGGCCTCCTGCCGTTCGACGATCCAGCGGCAGGCCTGGGAGACGGCGAGTCGGCGCAGCGGGCGGAACGCCCGGTGGTGGTAGGCGTGCAGTGCCTTGTCGAGGCGTTCGAACAGGCCGTCCCAGGTGGTGGCGGGCGCGAGCGGCCGTTCGGGGTAGGGGTCGGCCGGGTCGGTGTGCAGTTCGGTGAGCGGGAAGGGCGCCGGGCGGACGGGCCGGTGGGCCGAGACGACGGTCAGCGGGACGATGGTCTGGCGGGCCCAGCAGCCGAAGGCGTAGATGTTCAGCGGCAGCCACCTGGGCAGGAAGATGATCTCGGGTGGCATCTCCGGCAGGCGTTCCCAGGGCCACCAGCCGAACAGCGCGAGCCAGATCCGGGTGAACACCCGGGCGGCCGCGATGCCGCCGGCGGAGCGGACGTACCGGGCGGCGGTGAGCATGTGCGGGGCGTTCGGGTCGTCACCGGCCAGTCTGAGGGCGACGTACGCCTCGACGGTGGTGGACAGTTCGGGCGGTCCGCCGTGGAAGGTGCCCCAGGTGCCGTCCTCGCGTTGCTGGGAGCGGATCCACTCGGCGGTGGCGTTCGTCTGCTCCTCGGTCCGGATCCCGAGGAACTGCCGGAGCAGTAAATCCTCGGCGTCCATGGTGACGTTGGTTTCCAGGTCGCCCTTCCACCAGCCTTCGGAGGACTGCAGCGAGAGCAGGTGGGTGGTGGCGCGGGCCAGGGCCTCCCGCGGGTCGGCCGGCGGGAGGTCCGCCTGATCGGCCGGCCGCGGCTGGTCGGCGTCCTCGGGCTGCCACCGCCCCGGACCCAGCAGGGCCGGGGGGCGGTCGCCCACCGCGACCGGCTCGGAATCGTACTCAGGGTCGAGCCGGCCGTCCGCGGTTGCTGTCAACGTAACGTCACCTCTCTCGTACCACCACGAATTCGGCGAGTGCGACGAAGTGCTCGCGCACCTCGTCGGACATGGGCACCTCGTCCAGGGCGGCGAGGGCAGTCGTGTGCTGGCGGCGGGCCTCCTCCTGGGTCCATGCGCGACCGCCGGCCTGCTCGATCAGCGCGGCCCGGGCGGCGAGCTCGGGCTCGCTCTCCTCCCCGCGTCCCCGCGGGTCGGCCAGTTCCTCGGCGAGCCGGCGCGAGGCCGGTCCGCCCTCGGCCAGCGCGGCGGCGACCGGCAGGGACTTCTTGCGCTGGCGCAGGTCGCCCCAGTGCGGCTTCCCGGTGACTTCGGTGGCGCCCCAGATGCCGAGCAGGTCGTCCACCGCCTGGAAGGCCAGTCCCAGGTGGTGGCCGTAGCGCTGGAGGGAGTCGGAGACCTTGTCGTCGGCCCCGGCCAGGACCGCGCCGATCGCCGAGGCGGCGGCCAGCAGGGCCGCCGTCTTCCCGCCCTCCATCTCCAGGCACTCCGCGACGGTCACGCTGTCGCGCTGTTCGAAGGCGACGTCCATGGCCTGGCCGTCGATCAGTCGGCGGGTCGCCGTGGTGAGCAGCCGGACGGCGCGCGCGGCGTCGGTGGGACCGGCCCCGCCGGTCACCGCGGCGTCGAGCAGCACCTCCGTGCCGAGCGTCGCCAGGGCGTCGCCGACCAGGATCGCCTGGGCCGGGCCGAAGACCGTCCAGGCGGTGGCCCGGTGCCGCCGGGTCTCGTCACCGTCCATCAGATCATCATGGAGCAGGGAGAAGTTGTGCACCAGTTCAACGGCCACCCCGCCGGGCACCCCCACCTCGGCGGCCGCACCGGCGGCCTGGGCGGACAGCAGCGCCAGCGCGGGGCGCACGGCCTTGCCGCCGTCGCCCGTGACCGCGGTGCCGTCGCGGTCGATCCAGCCGAAGTGGTAGGCCGCGACGGTGTCCATCGGTGCGGCCAAACGGGCGACGGCGGCCCGTAGCGGCGGGGTGCAGAGCGTACGGCTGCGGGCGAGCAGCTCCGGCACCGAGACCGGTTCGGCGTGCGCCGTGCCTCCGACGGCGAAGCCGGTGCGTGACTCCACGTGCGTTCCCTCTCCCTCGTGGTGCCGGACCGCACGGGGCGGCCGGGTGCCGTCGGTGCGGCTGGTGTCGATTCGGGTGGTGCCGGTGCGGGGGACGTCGGTGCGTCCGGTCCGGCCGGTCCCGCTGATTCCGCCGACGCGCTCGACGGTACGCCCGTCGGCTCTGGCGGGCTCTCCGGCGGCGGGGCCCGCCGTCACCTGGGCCACCTCCCGTCGCCGCGGTCGGTCGGCACCCGGGTGCCGGCCGCGGTGAGCGCGGCGTCGGCCGCGGCGTGGCCGCTGCGCACGGCGCCCTCCATGGTCGCGGGCCAGCCGGTGGCCGTCCACGCGCCGGCCAGCAGCAGGCCGGGGACCCGGGTGCGGGCCGACGGGCGCAGCGCCCCGCCGCCCGGGGCCGGGTCGAAGGTCGCGGTGCGCTCGCGCGTGACGAAGAAGTCGAGCACCTCGGCTCCGGCCGCGGCCGGCAGCAGTCGTTCCAGCTCGGGCAGGTAGCGGCGGCGCAGTTCGGCGACCGGCAGGTCGATCTCGTCCTGCGCGGCGGACTGCGAGAGGGCCAGGTACTGGGCGCCCGGGTGGGCCCGGCCGAGTTCGGTCGCGGCCAGGCCGGAGTGCGCGGTGCGGTCGAAGACCCACTGGACCGGTGAGCCGAGGGCGGCGAAGAACGGCCGGCGCAGCAGCTTGCGGTCGTAGATCACGTGCACGTTGAGGATCGGCGCGGTGCCGAACTCCGCCAGGCGCTCCTGCCCCGGGATCGCGTCCGGCGGCAGCAGGGCGGCCGCGGTGTCCTGGGCGCCGGCCAGGACGACGGTGTCGGCGGTGAGCAGTTCCCCGCCCTCCAGGAGGACGGCGTGCTGCGGCGCGGCCGGCTTGAGTTCCGCCACCCGGGCGCGCAGCAGGACCGTCACACCCGCGTGTTCCAGCTCGGCGAGCGCCCGGTCGTGGTGGATCGCGCCCAGCGGGGCGGCGGCGATGCCGATGTCGGCGGCGCCCGGGTCGGAGAGCAGGCCGGTCTGGAACACCTTCGCCGCGAGCGCCATCGACACCTGGTCGGCCCGGGCGTTCAGGGTGGCGACGCCGACCAGGTCCCACAGGGCGGCCTGGGTGGCGGCGTTCTGCCCGTTGCGGCGCAGCCACTCGCCGAAGGAGATCCGGTCCAGCGCCGGGTCGGCGAGGTCCAGGCCCTTCAGGGCGAGCGCGCCGCGGACCACCCGGGCGCGGTCCGCCGGGGACAGGTGCGGGTACCGGGCGAGGCTGGCGGCCAGGTGCAGCGGGACGGGCAGGCCGGCCCGCCGCAGCCGCCCGAGGGTGCGCACGGGTGCGTCCTCGGGCCCGGTGACGGAGAGCACCGGGACGTCGAGGCGCTCCTGCAGGTGGACCAGGCGGGTGGCGCCGAGGCGCTCCAGCAGGCCGCGGTAGGCCGTGCAGCAGCGGAGGTAGACGTGCTGGCCGTTGTCGACGGTCAGCTCGCCGCGCCGGAAGGAGAACGCCAGGCCGCCGAGCCGGGGACGGCCCTCCACGAGGGTGACCCGGTGGCCCGCCTCGGCCAGGCGCAGCGCCGCGGTGATGCCGGCCAGGCCGCCGCCGACCACGACGGAAGCCGGGCGCGCGGCATCGGCTCGCCCGGTCATCGGCCCTCCCCCTCGCAGTCGCTGGACCGCCGGGAGGCGGTCACTGAAGCCGGTACGCGTTCGGTCGACACGGAACTACCCGCACGTGATTCCCCGCTGACACAGCGTGACAGAACTGTCGCGAGAATCAAGAACGCCCCCCGGCGAGCCCGGAAAGCGCCACGTACGCCTTCTCCCAGCCCGGCAGGGAGACCCGGCCGCGCAGCACCGACTCGGGGTCGGCGGCGATCCGGCCGAGCAGCCGGTGGTAGATCCCGGCCATCGCGGCCGTGCAGGCGCGGCTGCGGCGGTCGAGCATCGGCAGCAGCCGCAGGCCCTCCTCGAAGGCGGCCTGGGCGCGGGCGGCCTCGAAGGCCACCAGGCCGGTGAAGTCCGCGCCGACCGGCGGCTTGGGCAGGGCGAAGCCCTGCTCGCAGCCGAACCGGACCAGGTCCTCGGTGGGCAGGTAGGTGCGGCCGTTCAGGGCGTCCTCGCGCAGGTCGCGCAGGATGTTGGTGAGCTGCAGGGCCAGGCCCAGGGTGTCCGCGTACTGCGCCCCGCGCTCGGGGTCGTCGCAGCCGTAGACGCCCAGCGAGAGCCGGCCGATGGCGCCGGCCACGCAGCGGCAGTAGACCTTCAGTTCCTCGTACGTCTGGTACTCGGCGCCCTTGAGGTCCATCTCGACGCCGTCGATGAGCTCGTCGAAGCCGCCGAGCGGGATCGGGAAGCGCCGGGCCGTGTCGGCCAGGGCGACCTTGATCGGGTCGGTGTCGTCCTCGGAGACCGCCCCGGAGCGGACCTCGTCCACCAGTTCCCGGGTGCGCAGCAGTGCCTCGGCCTTGCGGTCGGCCGGGAGGTCGCCGTCGCCGATGTCGTCCACCCGGCGGGCCAGGGCGTACAGGGCCGACATGGCCAGCCGCTTGGGTTCGGGCAGCAACCGGATGCCGTAGCTGAAGTTGCGCGCCTGCAGCCCGGTGACTGCCTCGCAGTACCGGTACGCCGCCATGACCTGGGCCGACGCCAGTGGTGATGCCGCCACGCGGGCGTTCACCTTCCCTTCGCGAAGATGGCCGCCGCCTTCGCTGCGAGGCGGCGCTTGTCCGGCTTCGCCTGCCGGGCGAGCACGTCGTACCCGGCGTCCTCGACGGCAGCCAGGGCCGCGTACCCGCCGGCGGTGAATCCCGCCAGGAGCAGTCGAAGCCTCCCCCGAACCGTACCTACCAATGGTGCGCCGTGATCGAGCAGGGTGCGGGCCCGTTCCGCTTCGAAGGCGATCAGCTCCCGGACCGCGCCGTCGGCGGAGGGGGCGGCGAGGTCGTTTTCGGTGACGCCGAAGCGCTCCAGGTCCTCGGTGGGGAGGTAGATCCGGCCGCGGCGCAGGTCCTCGGCGACGTCCTGCAGGTGTTCGACCACCTGGAGGCCGCTGCAGATCGCGTCGGAGAGTTCGGTCCGCTCGGGGGTGGAGACGCCCGCGATGGCCAGGACGAGGCGGCCGACCGGGTCCGCGGAGAGGGTGCAGTAGCCGATCAGGTCGTCGTAGGTGGCGTAGCGGGCGGTGGTCTGGTCCACCCGGTTGGCCTCGATCAGACGGCGGAACGGTTCGGGGGTCAGGCCGCGCCGGTCGACCAGCGGGACCAGGGCCCGCATCAGCGGGTGGCGGGGGCGGTCGGCGCCGGCGGGGTGCAGTGCGGTCTCGAAGACCCGGTCCAGGTCGTGCTCCAGCCCGTCGAGCAGGGCGAGCCGGAAGGCGGTCTCCTGCGGGGTCGGCGGGCCGGGCTGCTCCGAAGGGGTGGCCGGGGGCGCCTGCTCGACGCCGAGCAGGCGGGCGGTGGCGGCCGGGTCGGCCAGGTCGCCGTCGCCCGCGTCGTCGACGAGGCGGGCGAAGCCGTACACCGCCATCAGGTCGTCGCGCCAGGCCGCGGGCAGGAAGAACGGGGCGACCGGGAAGTTCTCGGCCCCCGCCTTCTCCAGGGTCTGACCCGCGGAACGGTTCACCGGCGTATCACTGGGCTGGGCCGAAGCCGACACTGCTGTCACTCCCCCGTTCTACACCGCTGGGTACCACCGGTCCGACTCGGACACGCGTCCGAGAGCGGGCGTCACGTCCGGCACACCGCCCCCGCGTCCACCAGCCTGACACCGCGGGCCGCGCCGGAGAAGGGCGCCCCGCCTGCCGGGCCGGGCCGCTCACCCCCGCGGCGGCGGCCACCCGGGGTAACGGCCGGGCACGCCGAAGGGCCGGTCCCGGAGGTTCCGGAACCGGCCCTGGTGGCGGGGTGACTCACGCGGCCGTCCGTGGGGCGGCCCACGGTGCTACGGGCGCTCGCCGCGCTCGTAGCGGCCGACGACCTCGTCGGTCGGGCCGTCCATGACCAGCTCGCCGGCCTCGATCCAGATCGTCCGCTCGCAGACCTCGCGGACCGAGTTGTTGTCGTGGCTGACCAGGAAGACCGTACCGGCGGAGCCGCGCAGCTCCTCGATGCGCTTCTTGCTGCGCTGCTGGAAGGCCTGGTCGCCGGTGGCCAGGGCCTCGTCGATCAGCAGCACGTCGTGGGTCTTGGCGGCGGCGATCGAGAAGCGCAGGCGGGCGCCCATGCCGGAGGAGTAGGTGCGCATCGGCAGGGAGATGAAGTCGCCCTTGTCGTTGATGCCGGAGAAGTCGACGATCTCCTGGTAACGCGCCCTCACGTCGGCCGGGGACATCCCCATCGCGAGGCAGCCCAGGACGACGTTCCGCTCGCCGCTGAGCTCGTTCATCAGGGCCGCGTTGACGCCCAGCAGCGAGGGCTGGCCGTTGGTGTAGATGCCGCCCTTCTCGGTCGGCAGCAGGCCCGCGATGGCGGCCAGCATGGTCGACTTGCCGGAGCCGTTGGAGCCGATCAGGCCGATCGCCTCGCCCTTGTACGCGGTGAAGCTGATGCCCTTGACCGCGTGCACCTCGCGCACGCCGGCCCCGCGCTTGCGGCTGAGGATGCGGCTCATCGCCGAGGTGGCGCTGCCCTTGCCGGAACCGGCGCCGTGCACCCGGTAGACGATGTGCACGTCGTCGACGACGACGGTGGGTTCGCGGGCCACGTCCGCGTCCCGGACGCTGTCGCTCTTGCTCAGGTCGGTGTCAGCCACGGCCGTACTCCTCCTCGGCCTTCCAGAAGAAGACGTATCCGATGACGAACATCCCGACGCCCCAGGCGAGGCCGTACGTCCACTGGTGCGGCGGCAGGGACTGGTGGGGGTTCTGGTGCGGGTTGTAGATGATCGGCGCGAAGGCGTGCCGCAGCAGGTCCATGTAGACCGAGGCCGGGTTGATGGCGCAGATCACCTGGATGTAGTGCGGCCACTTGTGGACCCGGTCCTGGATGCTGAACATCACGCCGGACAGGAACATCCACGCGCGCATCACGAACGGGATCAGCTGGGAGATGTCACTGGTCTTGGCGCCGATCCGGGCCATGATCAGCGAGATGCCGGTGTTGAACATCGTCTGCAGGATCAGCGCCGGGACGATCAGCAGCCAGGTCTTGCCCGGGGCGATGCCGCTGGCCAGGACGGTCACGACCAGCACGACCATCGAGATCAGCAGCTGCTGGAGCTGGATCACGGTGAAGGCGATCGGCAGGCTGGCACGGGGGAAGTGCAGCGCCCGGATCAGGCCGAGGTTGTCGGAGATCGCCCGGGTGCCGGACTGCACCGCGTTCTGGGTGAACTGGAAGACGAAGACGCCGATGCAGAGCCAGGCGATGTAGGTGTTCGGCGGGAAGCCGTCCTTGCTCGACAGGATCACGCCGAAGACGAGGTAGAAGACCGCGCAGTTGAGCAGCGGGGTCACGACCTGCCACAGCTGGCCGAGCTTGGCGTCGGTGTACTGGGCCACCAGTCGGGCGGTGGCGAAGGCCCAGATGAAGTGGCGCCGGGCCCAGAGCTGCTTGGTGTAGGCGAACAGACCCGGCCGGGCGCCGCTCACCGACAAGCCGTACTTGTCCGCGAGCTGCTTGGGGGTAAGGCTCGCGTCCACCCCCCTGGGGGTCGAGAGGCTGACGGGTTCACTCACTGTCGACACATTCGTCCTTCACGCGGGATCGGTCGGGGCGGCCGGTCGGCGGGGTCCGCCGGCCTTTGCGCCGATGGGGATCCACTGGGATCTCGGGGGAGCCGGCCGGTGTGTGGTCACCGGCCGCGGCGATCGATCATTCGATCAGATCAGATGATCGGTGGTCGGCCCAGCCTGGTCAGTCGCCAAACGGTACGCCATCGCATGGGCCGTCGCGGACCGCAGGGTTCGCGCCAGCCCGCCCGGAATCCGCCCCACCAGGCCTTCAGCGCCTCGGGGGAGGGGCGACGGGCCAGGGTGAGCAGAAGCCAGGTTCCCAGATAGAGAGGCACCAACAGGGCCGGAAGGTTCCGCCGCGCAAGCCAGACCCGGTTACGGGCCACGTTGTGGAAGTAGGTCGCGTGCCGGGCGGGGGAGGTCGTCGGGTGGTGCAGCACCACGTCGGCCCGGTAGTCGATGGCCCAGCCGGCGTCCGCCGCGCGCCACGCGAGGTCGGTCTCCTCGTGGGCGTAGAAGAACTCGGCGGGCAGCTGGCCGGCCCCCTCGAACACCTTGCAGCGCACGGCGCTCGCACCGCCCAGGAAGGTGGTCACCCGGGACGAGCGCAGCGGGTCGCTGGCGCGCAGCCGGGGGACGTGCCGGCGCTGGGTGACGCCGGTGTCCGGGTCGGCGATCCGGAACGAGACGATGCCCAGCTCCGGGTCGGCGGCGAAGGCCTCGCGCAGCAGGCGGGCGGAGTCGGTGCGCGGCAGGTGGCCGTCGTCGTCCAGGAAGAGGACGGCGTCCACCTCCTCGCCGTCCCGGCCGAACAGCTCGATGCCGACGTTGCGGCCGCCCGGGATGCCGAGGTTCTCCGGCAGCTCGACGCTGCGCACGCCCTCCGGCAGCGGGGGCAGCGGGGCACCGTTGGCGACCACGGCCAGCTCGACCGTCGGGCCCTCCTGGGCGCGGACGGACTCGATCAGGGCGTTGAGCTCGGCGGGCCGGTTGCCCATGGTGATGATCACGGCGCCGAGGCGGACGTTCTCCGCACTGGTCACGGCGGTCACCGCAGCCTGCTCGACAGGACGATGCTCAGCAGGTGCAGCACGGTCTGCAGCATGGCGATCGCCGCCAGGACGACCACCGCGAGCCGGGTGAAGAACAGCCCGCCGTGCACGGCGTCGGCGACCCCGGCCGCGAGGATGAACAGCGAGGCCTCGACCGCGCCGACCAGGCGGTGGAACTTCAGCAGCGAGGCCGCCCGGCGGGCCTTGGCGACGGTGGCCGAACGCGGCACCGAGGCGCTGTCCTCGACGGCCGTCAGGCCGCTGCGGGCCCGGGCCACGTCCACCAGGTCCGTCTCGGACTTGATCAGGATCGCGCCGAGCGCGGCCAGCGTGCCGAGGAAGGCCCACTCCCAGTGCGAGCCGCCGCCCTCGCGGTGCAGCAGGTCGGTGGCGCGCAGACCGAGGCCGGTCAGCAGGGCCGCCTCGGACATGTAGTGGCCGACCCGGTCCAGGTAGACGCCGGTGAGCGAGGTCTGCCGGCGCCAGCGGGCCACCTCGCCGTCCACGCAGTCCAGCAGCAGGTAGACCTGGATCAGCAGGGCACCCAGGACCGCGCCCACGATGCCCGGCACGATCAGCGCGGCGCCCGCCAGGACGCCGGTGAACATCATCAGGTAGGTCAGGCCGTTGGGCGTGATCGCCGTCACGGTGGAGAGCACGCGGGTGATCCGCAGCGAGATCTTCCGCATGTACAGGCGCCCGGCCCAGTGCTCGGCGCTGCGGCGCTGGAGCATGCCCTCCGGGTGGATCACCGCGCGCAGCTCCTCGATCGAGGGCCGGCGGGTCAGGTCCACCGGGGGCCGTTCGGCGCCCGCGGTGGAGGGGTCAGCTGTTGACGGCTTGGACATAGTCGGCGTACGCGTCCCTGATTGCGGAAGGGGAGAGGTCGAGGTGTTCGAGGATGGTGAAGCGCCCCGGGCGGGTGTTCGGGGCGTAGTTCACCGCTTCGGTGAACTCCGCCTCGGTGAAGCCGATCTGAGCCGCGGTCACCGGCAGCCCGTGGCTCGCCAGGCGCTCCACGATCAGACCGGACAGCTCGCGCTCGCCCCGCAGGAAGCTGGCGAACGCGGCACCGAGGCCGACCTGTTCGCCGTGCTGGGCGGACCGCTTGGGATACAGCACGTCCAGGGCATGCGAGATCTCGTGGCAGGCGCCCGACGAAGGCCGGGTGCTGCCCGCGATGTTCATCGCGATGCCGGACAGTACCAGGGCTTCCGCGAGGGCTGTCAGGAGGTCCTGATCCTGAGTGTTTCCTGGGTGCCGCAGCAGGTTCTCACCGGCCGAGCGGGCCATCGCGACGGCCAGTCCGTCCACCGGCTCACCGGTGACCGCGTGCGACAACTCCCAGTCCGCGCAGGCCGAGATGTTGGAGACGACGTCGCCGATTCCGGCCGCCACGAAGCGCGCCGGGGCCTGCCGGATCACGTCCAGGTCGACGATGATGCCGATCGGGCTGGGCACCCCGTAGGAGCCCCGCCCGGCGTCGTTGTCGAGGGTGGAGACCGGCGAGCAGATGCCGTCGTGGGCCAGGTTGGTGGCGACCGCGACCAGCGGCAGGCCGACCCGGGCCGCGGCGTACTTGGCGGCGTCGATGATCTTGCCGCCGCCGAGGCCCACGATCGCGTCGTAGTGCCCGCCGCGCATCGCCTCGGCCAGGCGCACCGCGCTGTCCAGGCTGCCGTCGTCGACGTTGTACCAGTCGGCGCCGGGCAGGGCCGGCTCCAGGCGCCGGCGCATGGCCGCGCCGGATCCGTTGCTGATCGCCACCGCGATCCGGCCCGAGGCCGACAGGCGCTGGTCCGCGAGGATCCCGCCGAGCGCGTCCAGCGCACCCGGTCGGATCTCCACGAACAGCGGCGACGGGACCAGCCGGGTCAGTACTGGCACGCGATCTCCCGTGCCTTCGCCAGGTCGTCGTGGTTGTCGACCTCGACCCAGGAGACCTCGCCGATCGGCTGGACGTCGATCCGCAGGCCGCGGTCGACCATCTCCTGGTAGCCGTCCTCGTAGTACAGCTGGGGGTCGCGCTCGTAGGTGGTGCGCAGCGCGTCGGTCAGGTCGGCGGCGGCGGCGGGGTTGATCACCGTGACGCCGATGTACTCGCCGCTCGCCTCGGAGGGGTCCATCAGCTTGGTGATGCGGCGCATGCCGGCGGCCGGGTCGACGACGACCTTCATCTCCTCGTCGGCGAGCTTCTTCACCGTGTCGAGGGCGAGCAGGATGCCCGGGGCGGTGCCGGCGTCGATCAGGCGCTGGTTGCCCTCCAGCATGGTGCGCTGGACCGAGGCGGGGTGGACGGTGTCGCCGTTGGCCAGCAGCAGGCCCTCACCGAACAGCTCGCGGGCGCACCAGAGCGAGTACGCGTTGTTCCACTCCTCGGCCTTGTCGTTCTCGACCAGGTGGAGCTTGACGCCGTACTTGCCCTCCAGGGCGTCCTTGCGGTCGTACACCGCCTCCTTGCGGTAGCCGACGACGATCGCGGCCTCGCGCAGTCCGACCTCGGCGAAGTTGCCGAGGGTGAGGTCCAGGACGGTCCGCTCCCCGTCGACCGGCACCAGCGCCTTCGGCAGGGTGTCGGTGTACGGGCGCAGCCGGCGGCCGGCGCCGGCTGCCAGAACGAGGCCGATCATGCGGGGTCTCCTGATCCGTCGTGCTGTGCGCGCGGGCCGTGCCGAAGGGCGGCGGCGCTGCTTCGCCGGACCGGTGTGCGACCGGACCGGGCAGCGGCGCGCCGGTGCCGGCACGGATCCGGGCACCGTGTCGTATGTGATGGTAGGCGACTCGGACGACCGGCCCGAACGCGCCCGGAGACGGAACGGTGACGGAGCGGTGACCGGGGGCCGACGCCCGGGTGCGGGAGGCGGTTCCGGACGGGCGGTTCCGGGCCGGGGCGGGGCATGGCCTGGCGGGGTGAGGCGGGACGGACCCGTCGAACGGCCGCCGAACGCACGTCGAACGGTTCTGCGACGATCGTGACCCTTATGGGGGCTTCCCGGATCCTTCTCTGCCCGGATTCCGACTCCTCCGAGTCATGATCCGCCCGGTTGTGCGTGGGACCCCTACCCGGCGCCACCCATACGGCAGACTGGATGCCGACGCCGGCGCCGGTGCCCCCGCTGCGTCCGCCGCGCGCCACCCGGTGCGCCGGACGCACCCGATGCTCCCGTTGCTCCCGCCCCCGGAAAGAGGCCCCATGCCCCAGAGTCTGCCGACCGACCCGACGCACTTCACCGCCGAGATCGACACCGGTCTCGACGTGGAGGCCGATGTGTCGGTCGCCCCTCCGGGCGACTCGGCCGCCGGCACCGAGATCCTGCTGGAGCTGGTCGACGACGAGGGCGTCACCATCGGCACCGCCGAGAAGCACTGGGCCCACCAGCAGCCGGGCCGGCTGCACCGCGCCTTCTCGGTGTTCCTCTTCGACCGCCAGGGCCGCATGCTGCTCCAGCGCCGGGCCCTCGGCAAGTACCACTCCCCCGGCGTCTGGTCGAACACCTGCTGCGGCCACCCCTACCCGGACGAGCCGCCCTTCGTCGCCGCCGCCCGGCGCACCGCGGAGGAACTGGGCGTCGCCCCGGCACTGCTCTGCGAGGCCGGCACCGTCCGCTACGACCTGCCGGACGAGGCCTCCGGGCTGATCGAGCGGGAGTGGAACCACCTCTTCGTGGGACTGGTCACCGCCCCGGTCGAGCCGAACCCCGACGAGGTGGACGACTTCGCCTTCGTGACCGCGCAGGAGCTGCGGGAGCTGCGGGCCGAGCGGCCGTTCTCGGTCTGGTTCGAGACGGTCTTCGAGGCCGCGCTGCCGGGGATCCGGGAGATCGCCGGGCGGGACTGGTAGGCGCTTCCGGTGCCGGGCCGAAAGGGCGGTCGCCGGTGCAGGGCCGGCGGCCGGGGCCGGACCGGTCTCGGCGCGCCGTGCGGGGCCGGTCGCCGGTCCCCTCGCGCCGGCCGCCGCGGCGGACCGGTCAGCGGTCGGGCTCCGGGGGGACGGGCAGCGAGGCCCAGATGACCTTGCCGCCCTCCCCGGTCCGCTCGACGTCGCACACCCCGCCGGCCTGCAGCGTGACGCTCTTCACCAGCAGCAGGCCGCGCCCGCCGGTGCGCGCGGTGTCGTTCTCCAGCGCCTTCGGCCGGTACGGATCGCCGTCCTCGACCGAGACCCGCACCCAGCCCCCGCGCACCGACAGCTCGGTGACCACCTCGGGCGACAGCTCGGCCGCGTGCGTCACCGCGTTGCTCACCAGCTCCGAGACGATCAGCAGCAGGTCGTCCACCAGCTCCTGGTAGCGCACCCCGGCCATGCCCTGGGCCAGCAGGCGGTCGCGCACCGCGTGCCGGGTGAGCGGCACCGAGGCCTCGGCGGCGGGTACCGGGAAGCGCCACACTCCCTCGGCGGGGCCGTCCGCCGGACCGGCCGCCGGGCCGCCGGGCGCCGCGGCCGGGCCGCCGGGCGCCGCGACGGCACCGCCCCCGTCGTCCCCCGGCCTGCCGCGTCTCGGTTCGGCCTCCGCCGTCCCGCTGATCTGCTCCACGTCCAGCCGCCCTTCGTCCGCGACCCGGGAATCAGGCGATCCGCTCATGGCGCCCTCGGTCCACAGAGGCTAGGAGAGCCGTCGCGACGGCTGTGGCACCGTCGACAACTTGCCCGTGTCGGACCGATTCCGGCCGGAACCGATCGCGGCTGGTAGCGGAGTCGACCGGTTCCTTCGCGGTCGTCATCGGTTCGGACGGGGTTCGAGCGCGTTCGCCAGCCGTACCAACCTGTGCGGCGGCCTCCCCGGCGGCCCGGGCGGGCTCCCACCCCCGTCCGCACCGCAGGCCGCACCGCGGGCCGGGCACCGGGGTGCGGGCAGCGGGGTGCGGGCCCGAGGAACCGCAGGTGAGAAGCACTCCAGAACCCTGGTAATGTTCTCTCTGTCGCCGAGGGGGCGAGAGAAAAACCCCCGAAGCACACACCCTGTCCGGGTGGCGGAATGGCAGACGCGCTAGCTTGAGGTGCTAGTGCCCTTTATCGGGCGTGGGGGTTCAAGTCCCCCCTCGGACACAGCCGAATTCCCCGTGGGATCCGAAAGGAACCCACGGGGAATTTCTTTTTCCCCGGACGCCCCCGGGACGCTCTCCGAGCACCTCCCCGGCCCGCTTCCCCCGATTGATCTCCGCCGGCCCCTGGCCACCACCGCCGTGATGGCGTGGCGCCGGTCTCTCCACGGGGGTCCGCCGGTCCG
Organism: Kitasatospora sp. NPDC059599; assembly: GCF_042735125.1. Taxonomy (NCBI): domain Bacteria; kingdom Bacillati; phylum Actinomycetota; class Actinomycetes; order Kitasatosporales; family Streptomycetaceae; genus Kitasatospora; species Kitasatospora sp. NPDC059599. Next base: position 24,159 of record NZ_JBHWCL010000010.1, read on the forward strand.
GAAACCGGACACGAGATGGCAACGATCGAACGGTTTGAGCTTCCTCTGAGGTATTCGCCCGTTTTTGGACCATAAGCTGCTGTGCGTTTGTCCGGAATACCGACTCAAAACCGCAAAAACACCGACACCACCCGATGAGCCCCGAGCGAAAGGACCGATACGTTGAGTGAGACCGAATCCTCGACGGCATCACACCAGAACTACCGCCGATCGCTCGGCACGATCAGCCTGACCGCGGTCGGGCTGGGGTCGATCATCGGATCCGGGTGGTTGTTCGGTGCCGAGCGCGCCGCCAAGCTCGCCGGGCCGGCCTCGATCCTCGCCTGGGTGATCGGCGCCGCGGTGGCCCTGACCATCGCCCTCACCTACAGCGAGCTGGGCTCGATGTTCCCCAAGGCCGGCGGCATGGTCCGGTACGGCCAGTACTCGCACGGCTCGCTGGCCGGCTACCTGGCCGCCTGGGCCAACTGGATCGCCATCGTCTCGGTCATCCCGGGCGAGGCCACCGCCTCCGTCCAGTACATGAGCTCCTGGCACTTCGGCTGGGCGAAGGGGCTCTACAACGGCCAGGAGCTCACCCTCAGCGGTGTGGCGCTCGCCAGCGTGCTGCTGCTCGTCTACTTCGCCCTCAACTGGTTCGCGATCACCCTGTTCGCCAAGACCAACACGGCGATCACCGTCTTCAAGGTCATCGTGCCGACGCTGACCGCCGGCGCACTGCTCCTCGCGCACTTCGACTCCGCGCACTTCACCGACCACGGCGGCTTCGCGCCGAACGGCTGGAGCGCGGTCTTCACCGCCGTCGCGGTCTCCGGCATCGTCTGGGCCTTCAACGGCTTCCAGTCGCCGCTCAACCTGGCCGGCGAGGCCAAGGACCCCGGCAAGTCACTCCCGAAGGCCGTCATCGGCTCGATCCTGATCGCCCTGGTGATCTACGTCGCGCTGCAGATCGCCTTCCTCGGTGCCATCCCGGCCGCCGATCTGTCCAACGGCTGGAGCAGCCTCTCCTACACCTCGCCGCTGGCCGACCTGGCCATCGCCTGGGGCATCAACTGGCTGGCCATCCTGCTCTACGCGGACGCATTCGTCTCGCCGTCCGGCACCGGCATGATCTACGCCGCCACCACCTCGCGCATGATCCACGGCGTGCAGGAGAACGGCCACCTGCCGAAGATCTTCGGCAAGGTCGACGCCAAGACCGGCATCCCGCGCCCGGCGCTGGTGCTCAACCTGGTGGTCGCCTTCCTCTTCCTCGCGGTCTTCCGCGGCTGGGGCTCGCTGGCCGAGATCGTCTCGGTGGCCACCGTGATCTCGTACATCACCGGCCCGGTCGCCGTCATGGCACTGCGCCGCCTCGCCCCCGACCTGCCGCGGCCGGTCCGGCTGCGCGCCATGCCCGTCATCGCCCCGGTCGCGATGGTCTTCGGCTCGCTGGTGCTGTACTGGGCCCGCTGGCCGCTCACCGGCAAGGTCATCCTGCTGATGGCCGCCGGTCTGCCGATCTGGGCCTGGTACGAGCTGCGCAAGCCGTTCGCCGAGCTCAAGCCGCACCTCATGGCGGGCGCCTGGATGGTCGCCTACCTGTTCGTGATGGCGGGCGTGTCCTGGGCCGGCAGCAGCGACTTCGGCGGACACGGGTACCTGCCGGAGGGCTGGGACCTGCTGATCGTGGCCGCGATCGGTCTCGCGTTCTACTACTGGGGCGTCGCCAGCGCCTGGGCCAACCCCTCGCTGGCCGCCGTCCGGCAGGAGATGGCGGACGCGGAGCACGCCGGGGACGCTCCGGCGCCGGCCACGGCGGACGAGCTCTCGCGGGTCTGATCCCGCGCTCACGGCGCCGCGCCGACGGCGAGGTGTCGCAGGCCGAAGGGCCGGTCGGATGTTCCGACCGGCCCTTCGGCGTTCCCGTGGCGCGCGGCGTCGGCGGCAGTCCGCGACAGTCCGTGGCGGCCGCGGTGAGGTGCTCCCGCGGGCGGGGACCGTCAGCCGCGGCGGGCCCGGCGGATGGCGGTGGTGACGACGGGCGGGAGGAGGTCCCGGGCCGCGCGCTTGGCGACGTTGACGGGGCGGCGCGCCTCCGCGGCCCGGGCCCGGCGGGCGGCCAGGTCGCCGGCGGCCTCGTCGCGGGCCGACCGGAGCGCCCGGTCGGCCTCCACCGCGGACTGCTCGGCCTCCCGGCGGGCCGACTCGGCGACCAGCCGGCCGTGGTGGCGCGAGCCGCGGAACCGCTCGATGCCCTCCGAGTCCCCGGTCATCCGCAGCACCGGGCGACCGTTGAGGGTCTCGGAACTCAGCTGACAGCCCGCCGCGAGGTCGATCCGGTCCAGCAGCTCGCGCTGGAACGGCTCCGGGTCGCCCCAGGTGCCGTAGAACTTGCACTCGGTGAGCAGGATCGGCTTCAACCCGTGGTTGAACACGGCCTCCCAGGTCGCGGCCGCCACTCCGGGGGTGTGCTGCGAGCGGTAGTCGTCCAGCACCACGACGCCCTGCTCCTGCAAGGCGACCCGGGCCACCTGGAGGTCCCCCACGACGTGCTCGTACAGGTGGGAGGCGTCGATGTGGATGAACCGGAACGCACCGACGGGGACCTTCCCGCCGGCCAGGACCGAGGTCGGCGCCTGGATGATCTCCGGCAGCTCGTCGTGGAAGGACAGGTAGTTGCTCTCGAAGGCCGAGCGGGTCAGCGTCTTCCGGTAGGAGAGGTCCATCTCGGCGGCGTTCTCGTCGTCGGGCGCGTCCGAATCGAAGAGGTCACAGACGGTGAACGTCTCGCCGGGCTGGAGGTGCTCGCCGATCACGATCGCGCTACGGCCGAGGTAGGCCCCCATCTCCATCAGGTCACCGGTGACGCCGGTCTTCTCCTGCCGCCCCAGGAACCATTCGAAGGAATGCCGGTCGTGGTCCCAGAACCACCCGGGGACGTCGTCCAGGCTCGCCGGCTCGGCAGTGTGCTGCGACTCGCCCGACAACGCGGCGTCGGTCATGGAAGCTCCTTCGGGGCACGGGTGGACCGGTGGATCTCTCACCGGACCTCAGCGGGAGGGGAGTTCCGGGGCGGTCGCGGTACGCGCCGGCCCCGACCGTGCGCAGCACGTCGAGACATCGTCAGCAGTATTCCCCCGCCGCTGAGTTCACAGCAATGTACCTGCGTACCGACCACTGTGTGGAGGTCTTCGCGCGGGGAGTTTCCGGAACCGTCACCGAACCACCGGAAGGTGAACACGGTGGTCGTCGGACGGGGATTCCTCATGTCCCGTTCAACGCCTCCGCATGACCGGTTCCGGGGACGACCCGGGTGTCGGCTCCGCACCCGGCGCCGACGTGCCGGCACCCCGGCGTGCCGGTCGCCACGCGCCACGGGGACAGGTTGCCGCGCGACACGGGGACCGGCAACTCGGAGGGCGCCGGGGGTGGCACCGGCCCGGGTGCCGATCCGTTCGACGCGTGCGCCGCGCGGTTCGGCCCGCGGTGACCGGCAAGTCTGCCGGGCCGGACCGGCTCTTGCGCGCGCCCGCCCGGGCCGTTTTGACTGGCCTCCGACGAGCGCCGTCGGTCAAACGGCTGAGCAGACGAGCTGAGCAGATGAGGGGACAATCGGTGCAGCAGTACGCGGAGTACAGCGACCAGTACATCGACGGGGCCTGGCGGCCCTCCGGAGACCCCGGCTCGACAGCAGTACTGAACCCTGCCACCGAGCAGGTGCTCGCCACGGTACCGGCCGGCGGGACGGCCGACGTCGACGCGGCGGTGACGGCAGCCCGCCGGGCCGCCCGGAGCTGGGCCGCGACCACCCGCGAGGAGCGGCTGGACCTGCTGACCAGGCTGCGGGACGGGCTCGACGCCGCACAGAACGAGATCACCGAGACGGTGGTCGCCGAACTCGGCGCCCCGGTCGGCTTCACCGCCGCCGTCCACGCCGGGCTGCCGCTGACCGTGGCGACCTCCTACCTGACCCTGCTCGCCGAGCACCCCTTCGAGGAGCGCATCGGCAACTCGGTGGTGCACGCCGAGCCGGCCGGCGTCGTCGCCGCGATCACCCCGTGGAACTACCCGCTGCACCAGATCGTCGCCAAGGTCGTCCCCGCGCTCGCGGCCGGCTGCCCGGTGGTCCTCAAGCCCGCCGAGGACACCCCGCTGGTGGCCCGGCTGTTCGCCCGGCTGGTGCACGAAGCCGGTTTCCCGGCCGGGGTGTTCAACCTGGTCACCGGCACCGGGGAGCTGGCGGGCGCGGCGCTCGTCGCCCACCCGCAGGTGGACGTGGTGTCCTTCACCGGCTCCACCGCCGTCGGCCGCCAGGTAGCCGAGACCGCCGGCCGGGGCCTCAAGCGGGTCGCGCTGGAACTCGGCGGCAAGTCGGCCAACGTGGTGCTGCCCGGCGCCAACATCACCCGCGCCGTCAAGAACAACGTCGCCGGCGTCTTCGCCAACTCCGGCCAGACCTGCAGCGCCCTGACCCGCCTCCTGGTGCACGAGGACCAGTACGAGGAGGCCGTCACGCGGGCCGCCAAGGCCGCCGCCCAGTACGTGCCCGGCGACCCGACCGACCCGCAGACCCGGATCGGGCCGGTGGTCAACGCCAAGCAGCTGGCCCGGGTGCGCGGCTACATCGACGGCGCGCTCGCCGAGGGCGCCCGGCTCGTCGTCGGCGGCTCGGAACCCGTCGCCGAACTGCCCACCGGCTTCTACGTCCGCCCGACCGTGCTCGCCGACGTGACGCCGGAGATGGCGGTCGCCCAGGAGGAGGTCTTCGGCCCGGTCCTGGTCATCCTCGCCTACCGCGACGAGGACCACGCCGTCGAGCTGGCCAACGGCACCCCGTACGGCCTGGCCGGCGGCGTCTGGGCCCGCGACACCGACACCGCCGCCGCCTTCGCCCGCCGCCTCGACACCGGCCAGGTCGACCTCAACGGCGGCCGCTTCAACCCCCTCGCCCCCTTCGGCGGCTACAAGAACTCCGGTCTCGGCCGCGAACTGGGCCGCCACGGGCTGGAAGAGTTCCTGCAGTACAAGTCACTGCAGTACTGACCGGACCGGCGCGGGATCGGGATCGTCACCCGGGGCGCCGGGACGGGCCCTGAGCCCGGGCTGCCGGGGATGCGGCAGCCCGGGGGTGTCGGTCAGGCGAGATCGATGCCCGGGTAGAGCGGGTAGGGGGCGAGGAGGTCTGCGGCGCGCTTGGCCGTGGCGTCGCGGAGGGCGGGGTCGAGGGCGTAGCCGGCCTTGGACGGGGTGCCGTTGGCGGCGGTGGTGGGGGTGGTGGCGCGCAGGACGGTGTCGATCAGCTCGGCGATCTCGTCCATCTCGGCGGTGCCGAGGCCGCGGGTGGTGAGGGCCGGGGTGCCGAGGCGGACGCCGGAGGTGTACCAGGCGCCGTTCGGGTCCTGCGGGACGGAGTTGCGGTTGGTGACGATGCCCGAGTCGAGGAGTGCCGACTCGGCCTGGCGGCCGGTCAGGCCGTAGCCGGAGACGTCGGCGAGGACGAGGTGGTTGTCGGTGCCGCCGGTGACCAGCGTGCCGCCGCGGCGCAGCAGGCCCTCGGCGAGGGCCCGCGCGTTGGCGACGACGGCGTGGGCGTAGGCCTGGAACTCGGGGCGGCGGGCCTCCGCGAGGGCGACGGCCTTGGCGGCCATGACGTGCGAGAGCGGGCCGCCGAGCACCAGCGGGCAGCCGCGGTCGACGTGTTCGGCCAGCTCAGCGGTGCAGAGCACCATGCCGCCGCGCGGGCCGCGCAGGGACTTGTGGGTGGTCGTGGTGACGATGTGGGCGTGCTGGACCGGGTCGTGGTCGCCGGTGAGCACCTTGCCCGCGACCAGGCCGGCGAAGTGCGCCATGTCGACCATGAGGGTGGCGCCGACCTCGTCGGCGATCTCGCGCATCGTGCGGAAGTTCACCAGGCGCGGGTAGGCGGAGTAGCCGGCCACGATGATCAGCGGGCGGAACTCGCGGGCGGTCTCGCGCAGCGCGTCGTAGTCGATCAGGCCGGTGGCCGGGTCGGTGCCGTAGCTGCGCTGCTCGAACATCTTGCCCGAGATGTTGGGGCGGAAGCCGTGGGTGAGGTGGCCGCCGGTGTCCAGGGACATGCCGAGCATGCGCTGGTTGCCGAGGTCCCGGCGCAGCTGCGCCCAGTCCTCCTCGGTGAGGTCGTTGACGTTGCGGACCCGGGCGCGTTCCAGGGCCGGGCTCTCGACCCGCTGGGAGAGGACGGCCCAGAAGGCGGTGAGGTTGGCGTCGATGCCGGAGTGCGGCTGGACGTAGGCGTGGTCGGCGCCGAAGAGTTCGCGGGCGTGCTCGGCGGCGATGGACTCGACGGTGTCGACGTTGCGGCAGCCGGCGTAGAAGCGGCGGCCGACGGTGCCCTCGGCGTACTTGTCGCTGAGCCAGTTGCCCATGGTGAGGAGGACGGCCGGGGAGGCGTAGTTCTCGCTGGCGATCAGCTTGAGCGAGGCGCGCTGGTCGGCGAGTTCCCGGCCGATGGCGGCGGCGATCCGCGGTTCGACGCCGGCGACCACGTCGAGGGCGCTGCGGAAGGCGGTGTCGGCGGCGGGGGTCGCGGCGGTGTGGGGCTGCTGGGCCAAGGCGGTCTCCTGGTGGGGATACGGATGGCCCAGGCGCTCGGCAACTTCACGTGAGGTTTCACGAGGCCGCTTCCCGATGGTTGATTCCATCCCTGCGCGCCAGTCGCAGCCCACCGGGAGCCTACCAACACCGGACGGACTGTGGCGGAGGTCTCAGAATGCGGGACGGCCGAACCGGTTTGTAGGCTTATGTCCGTTCTCCTGCAACGCCGGTGTTGCACCGAAATGAAGCCGCCACATTTCCCGAAACAGTTCTGCAGGAATTCCCGGAATGGCCCTCGACGGGATTTGCGGAACCTCGGACGCATCCGATCTGATGTCACTCGAACGGCCCACGGGAAACCCCTGTGGGCCGAACCGGAAATGCACACCAGCGCACCCCCACCCACGGGGCGGCGGAGAATTCGGGGGTTACTCCTCATGACAGTGGCCGACACGGTCCGAGCGCCCGCGGCCGGGCCCGCGCCCGCTGCGGCCCCGCACCTGCTCCGCCGGATCCTGCGGGACCGGGTCGGCGCCGCCGCCCTGGCCGTCGTGGTGCTGTTCCTGCTCCTCGCCGCCGCGGCCCCGCTGGTCGCCGCGCTGTACGGGAAGAACCCGGCCGAACACTACGGCCAGAACACCCCGGGGCTGCTCAGCGACGGCGGCCTGCCGATGCTGCCGAACGGCGGGATCTCCGGCGACTTCTGGTTCGGCCTGGAGCCCGGCCTCGGCCGGGACGTGTTCACCCAGCTGCTGTACGGCATCCGCACCTCGCTGCTGGTCGCCTTCGCCGCCGCCACCGTGACCACCGCGCTGGGCGTGCCGGCGGGCGTCGCGGTCGGCTACCTCGGCGGAACCGCGGACCGGCTGTTCGGATTCCTCGCCAATGTGCTGCTGGCCTTTCCGGCTCTGCTCCTGCTGCTCGCGCTCAGTCCGGTCATCCAGTCCCGGCTGGTCGATCCGGGCACCGCGGAACCGGAGTGGATGCAATTCCTGGTCCTGGTCCTGGTCTTCTCCGCGTTCGGCTGGATTCCGCTCGCACTTTCCCTGCGGGCCGGCGTGCGCTCGCTCCGGGAAAGGGATTTCGTGCAGTCCGCCCGGGCCCAGGGCGCGAGCCGATTCCACGTCGTCGTCCACGAACTCCTGCCGAACGTGCGCTCGCAACTGCTGGTGCACGCCACGATGGCCGTGCCGGCCTACGTCGCCTCCGAGGCCGCGCTGTCCTTCCTCGGCGTCGGCATCACCGAGCCGGTGCCGGACTGGGGGCGGATGATCTCGCGCGGCTCGGAGGCCTTCCGGGCCGATCCCACCTACATGGTCTTCCCCGGCGTCGCGCTGCTGCTGTTCGTGATCGCCTTCAACCTGCTCGGCGACGCCGTCCGGGACGCGCTGGACCCGTACTCCGGCGCCCGCTGAGCCCACCGAGCCCGCCCGCCGCACCCGGCGGTCCCGGTACACCCGCCGTTCCGGTTCACGCACCGTTCCCCGGCAACCCCGGGACGACGGCACACCCGCCACACCGTTCCCGTTCGTCAACCCGAGCCTCCCCGGCGCGATCCGCCGGGGCGAGGAGAGATTCCCCATGCGCTGGACCAGACCGTCCCTCGCCGTCGTCGCCACCGCCCTGCTGGCGACCTCCTGCTCGGCCGGCGCGGGCGGCCCCGGCCCCGCCGGTGCCGGGGCCTCCGCCGAGGAGACCGCCCCGCTGACCGCCGCACTCGGCACCGAGCAGGAGAGCGCCGGCCCCGCCCCGGCCGTCCCGGGTGCCCGTGCCGGCGGCACGCTGAACGTGTACAACAGTGTGGAGTTCCGCCACCTCGACCCGCAGAAGGTCTACGCGGGCGCCGCCTACAACGCCTCGCTGCTCTGGGGGCGGCAGCTGACGCAGTATCAGATCGTCGACGGCAAGGCCAAGTTGGTCGGCGACCTCGCCACCGACACCGGCACCCCGGCCGACGGCGGCCGCACCTGGACGTACCGGCTCAAGCAGGGCGTGGCCTGGGAGGACGGCCGGCCGATCACCGCCCAGGACGTCAAGTACGGCATCGAGCGGACCTTCGGCAAGGGCTACGAGGTCGGCCCGCCCTACTGGCCGCAGTGGCTCACCGGCGAGGCGAACTACGAAGCGGCGCGCGCCAAGTACGCGGGCCCGCAGGACGGCGACCTCGCCGCGATCGAGACACCGGACGAGCGAACCGTCGTCTTCCACTTCCCGCAGCCGCAGGCCGACGTCCCGTACATGGCCGCACAGTCCTCCTCCTCGCCGGTGCGCCGGGACAAGGACACCGGGACGGACTACGACCGGCTGCCGTTCGCCACCGGCCCCTACCGGATCGTCGAGCACGTCCAGAACACCCGGATGGTGCTGGAGCGCAACCCGGCGTGGAAGCCGGAGACGGACCCGATCCGCACCCAGTACCCGGACAAGTTCGTCTTCACGTACGGCAAGGAGGCACTCAACCTCAACCAGGAGATCCTCTCCGGGCGGGACGGCGGCGCCAACGCCACCACCGCCGCCGACCCCCTCTCCCCCGAGCTCTACCAGACGACCGACACCGACCCCGGGGCCGGCGAACTGGTCGTCACCGGCCGGCAGGGCGCCTTCGTCACCCAGCTGGTGATCAACAACGAGCGGGTGCCGGACCTGGCGGTCCGCAAGGCGCTGGACCTCGCGTACCCGCGCCGGCAGGCCCGCCAGGTCCAGGGCGGCGCCCGGACCGGCGAGCTCGCCACCACCCTCAGCTCCCCCGCCCTGATCGACTGGCAGAAGTACGACCTCCACCCGGCCGGGCCCGAGGGCGACCCGGCGGCCGCCAAGGCCGAACTCGCCAAGGCCGGGCAGGCGCCGGGCAGCCTGACCTACGCGTACAAGAACACGCCGAACGGGCAGCGCGTCGCCCAGGTGCTGGTGGACGGCTTCGCCAGGGCCGGGATCACCGTCGTGCCCAAGCCCGTCGACCCCAAGGCCTTCCTGGACGAGGTGCACCGCAGCGACTCCCCGTACGACCTGTTCGAGGAGACCTCCTCGGTCGACTGGCCGACCCCGTCCACGCTGATCCCGTTCTCCTTCGACGGGCGGGCCGGCAGCGACGTCAACTCCGCGCGCTACCGCAACCCCGAGGTGGACAAGGAGATCGACCGGATCAACCGGATCGGCGAGCCGCGCGCCAAGGCCAAGGAGTTGTACGCGCTGGAGCAGACCGTGATGAAGGACCTTCCGGTGCTGCCGTTCGCCTACCCGACCACCAGCCAACTGCGCGGCAGCAACGTCGGCGGGGCGTTCATCCACCCCATCTACGGGACGGTCTCGCTGTCCTGGCTGTACCTGAAGTCCTGACGCACCGAGGCCCGGGAGCGGTCGGGCCCACCTCCGCCCCCCCCCCCCCCCCCGAACGGGGGTGGAGTGTGTCCGACGCTCCCGGCCTCGTCCCCTCGCTCCTTCTCCCCCCTCTCCCCCGTCTCCCCCGTCTCCCTCGACTCCCTCGTCTCCCTCGTCTCCCCGCCACGTCGACCCCCGGATCGGCCATGCTCTCCTTCGTCCTGCGACGGACCGTCCAGGCCCTCGCCGTCCTGGTCGCGGTATCCGCCGCCGCCTTCGCCCTCTTCTACGCCGCGCCCGCCGACCCGGCCCGCGCCGCCTGCGGCCCGCGCTGCGACAGCGGACAGGTCGCGGCCGTGCGCCGGAGCATGGGCCTGGACCAGCCGCTCGTCGCCCAGTACACCGACTACCTCGTCGGGGTCGTCGCCGGGCGGGACATCAACGACGTGGACGGCTCGGCCCTCCACTGCGCCGCGCCCTGCCTCGGCTACTCCTACCGGCTGCACCAGCCCGTCAGTGAGGCACTGGCCGACCACCTGCCGGTCACCTTCTCCCTGACCGCCGGGGCACTGGCCGTCCTGCTGGTGCTCGGCCTCGGCAGCGGGTTCGTCTCCGCCCTGTTCCACGGACGGCGCACGGACCGGCTGCTGTCCGGCTTCACCCTGGTCGGCGCCAGCGTGCAGATCTACTTCCTCGGATACGTCGCCCAGTGGCTCCTGGTCTACTCCACCGGTCTGCTGCCGCTTCCCTCCTACACCCCGCCGGCCGAGGACGCGGCGGCCTGGGCGGGCGGGATGCTGCTCCCCTGGCTCGTCCTCGGATTCGTCAACTCGGCCGTGTTCGCCAGGCTTTCGCGCTCGCAGCTACTGGAGACGATGAACGAGGAGTACGTCCGCACGGCCCGCGCCAAGGGCCTCGGACGGCTGCGCACCCACCTCAAGTACACCTCGCGCGGCGCCGCCGGACCGCTGGTGCAGCTGCTCGGGCTGGAGGCCGGTGCGCTGCTCGGCGGAGCGGTGATCACCGAGACGGTGTTCGGGCTGAACGGGGTCGGGCGGTTCGCCGCGCAGGCCGTCGCCGGGCAGGACCTGCCCGCCGTGGTGGGCGCGGTGCTGTTCGCCGCCTGCTTCGTGGTGCTGTTCGTCGCGCTGGCCGACCTCGCGGTGGCCTGGCTCGACCCGCGTGTCCGACTGAGCTGACGGGAGTGTTCCGATGAAGTCCACTGATACGGGTGCGGGTTACGCCGCCGCGGGTGCCGGTGGGGACGGCGCCGAGCCGGTGCTGAGTGTCCGCGACCTGACCGTCACGTTCGCCGGCCCGCGGGGCGGCGCGTCGGTGACCGTCGTGCGGGGGCTCTCGTTCGACCTCGCACCGGGTGAAGTCCTGGGCCTGGTCGGCGAGTCCGGCTCCGGAAAGTCGACGGTCGGCCTCGCCGTCCTCGGCCTGCACGACCCGCGCACCACCACCGTCACCGGCTCGATCCGTCTGGACGGGCAGGAGTTGGTGGGTGCCGGGGAGTCCGCGTTGCGCGGGGTGCGGGGCGGCCGGGCCGCGCTGGTCCTCCAGGACGCGCTCGCCTCGCTCAGCCCCTTCCACGGGGTCGGCGCCCAACTCGCCGAGACGTACCGGCTGCACCACCCCGGGACGGGCCGCGCCGAGGCCCGCCGGCGGGCGGCCGCGATGCTCGACCGGGTCGGCATCCCGACGGCCCGGGTGCGCGACTACCCGCACCAGTTCTCGGGCGGGATGCGGCAGCGCGTGATGATCGCGATGGCGCTGATGAACGACCCCCGGCTGCTGATCGCCGACGAGCCGACCACCGCCCTGGACGCCCGCGTCCAACGGCAGGTCCTCGACCTGCTGGGCGAGTTGCAGCGCGAGCACGGCACCGCGGTGCTGCTGGTCAGCCACGACCTGGGCGTGGTCGCCGGGACCACGGACCGCACCCTGGTGCTGCGCGACGGCGTCCCCGTCGAGTCCGCGCCGACGGCCGAGCTGCTGGCCACACCGCGCGAACCGTACACCCGTTCGCTCGTAGGGGCGGCGCTGCGCCTCGACTCCGTACCGGGCAGCCCACTGCCCACTGTCGACGAACCGTCACCGTCGTGGGCGTTCCGCCCGAGGGTCGTCGAGCGGCCCGAGCGGTGGCTGGCCGAGGTGGAGGACCTCACCGTGTACTTCCCCGGCCGGCGGCGCTTCCCCGGCCGGCGGGCCGAGCCGGTCCGGGCGGTCGAGGGCGTGGGCCTGCGGATCGCGCCCGGCGAGACGGTCGGCCTGGTCGGCGAGTCCGGCTCCGGCAAGTCCACCACCTCGCGCGTCCTGGCCGGCCTGCAACGGCCCACCGGCGGTCGGGTGTCGTACGACGGCCAGGACGTCACCCGCCCGGACCGGGAGTTGCGACGCCGGCTCAGCCGGGAGATCCAGCTGGTCTTCCAGGACCCGTACGCCTCGCTGAACCCGCGCCGCACCATCGCCCGGACCCTCGACACCCCGTTGCGCCTGCACACCGCGCTGACGGCGGCCGAACGGCGGGAGCGCTCGGCCGAGCTGCTGGAGCAGGTCGGGCTGAGCGCCGGGCACCTGGACCGCTACCCGCACGAGTTCTCCGGCGGGCAGCGCCAGCGGATCGGCATCGCCCGGGCACTGGCGCCGCAGCCGCGACTGATCATCGCGGACGAACCGGTCTCGGCACTCGACGTCTCGGTGCAGGCACAGGTGCTCAACCTGCTGATGGAGCTGCGCGAACGCCTCGGCGTGGCCTTCCTGTTCGTCTCGCACGACCTCGCCGTGGTCCGGCACTTCTGCGACCGGGTCGCGGTGATGCACCGGGGCCGGCTCGTCGAGTCCACCGACCGGGACCGGCTGTTCGAGGCGCCGCACACCGAGTACACCAGGGAGCTGCTGGCGGCGGCGCGCTGAGGACGCCCGTCGGGTCGGGGCATCCGGGCGAGCGGCGCGGCAGGACCGGCGGCACGGGGTCATCGGCGGCGCCGTGACCCAGGAAAGCACTGGAACGTCCAGGGGCCGGTGGATCATGATCGGATCCCGTCGGATCCGATCGAGGAGGGGCAACCACCATGTCCACCCATGACCACCCGCTCGTGGACACGGAGCTCGTCGCGGCCGCCCGGGAGGTGGCCCGGCGGTACGCGCGGGGCGACAACCACACCGTGGCGGCCGCCGGGCGCAACGCCGACGGGCGGATCGTCACCGCCCTGAACGCCTACCACTTCACCGGCGGGCCGTGCGCCGAGCTGGTGCTCATCGGGGCGGCGGCCGGGCAGGGCGCGTACGAGCTCACCACCGTCGTGGCGGTCGGCGACCGGGAGCGCGGGGTGATCCCGCCGTGCGGTCGCTGCCGCCAGGCGCTGCTGGACTACTTTCCGGACCTGCGGATCATCGTCGGGCGGGGGTCCGCGCTGCGCACCGTCCCGGTGCGGGACCTGCTGCCGGAGACGTACGTCTGGGCCGACCACCAGGAGGACTGACGGGCGGGCGGCGCCGGGACGGACCGGCACGGCCGTTCGCCGTTCGTTCAGCTGCGCGAGCGCGGCTCAAGGGGTTAGCGTGCAGGCGATGTGACGTAGGAGAGCCAGGAATCGCCAGCCGAGGGGGCACATTGTCGGACGACCTGCTCATCGCAAAGATCAACCACGGTTTCGATCACCTCGACGCCGACGGCGACGGACTCATCACCGAACGGGACCACGTCCTGATGGGCCACTCGGTGGCCCGCTCGCTCGGCCACCAGGAAGGCTCGGAGGCGGAGGCCGTCATCGTCCGCGCCTACCTGACGATCTGGCACGACCTGCACCTCGCCCGGCTGCCCGCCGGCACCGAGGCGATCACCCGCGACCAGTTCGTCGCCTCGACCGGGTCGCTCGCCGACGACCCCGAAGCCGCCCGGGACAGCCTCGGCGCACTCGCCGAGGCCTTCCTCGCCGTCGCCGACGCCGACCGCAGCGGAACCATCGACGCCGGCGAGTTCTTCGTCTTCCAACGCGGCCACTTCGCGGGCCTCTGCCGCGACGACGCCGACGAGGCCTTCCGCCACCTCGACACCGACGGCGACGGCGTCCTGTCCGCGGCCGAGTTCACCACCGCGATCATCGAGTACTGGACCAGCCGCGACCCCGACGCACCCGGCAACTGGTGGACGGGCAAGCCGCCGCACGCCCTCTGACCCGAAGGCTCCGCCCACCCCGAGACGCCGACCCGGCGACCCGGCGACCCGGCGACCCGCCCCCGCGAACCGGACGCGCGGGGGCGACCGCGGCCCCCGGAGCGGTCAGACCGCCGGGACGATCCGCTCGACGATGGTGTCGATCAGCGCCGCCAAGCCGTCGACGCCCAACACCTCGGGCAGGGTGAGGTGTTCGAGGATCAGGCCGGTCATGGCGAGGTAGAGCACGAGGACGGTCTCGCGGTCGCCGGGGAAGCCCTCGTCCAGGTGGTAGGCGACGTTGGCCTCCAGGTCGTCCCGGATGGTGCCGGTGAGCTGGGTCCTCAGGTCCGGGCGGCGGGTCGCCTCCAGTCGTAGTTCCAGCATCGCCAGGTAGCCGGCCCGGTCGGCGGTGATGCGGCGGATCAGCTCGTGCATCAGGGCGGTGACCAGGGCGCGGTCCCGGGGGGCGCGCATCAGTTCGTCGAGGATCGCCGGGTCCGGGATGAGCCGGTGGTGGATGTGCCGGGCGGTCTGGTGGAGCAGGTGGTCCCGGCTGGCGAAGTAGTTGGAGGCCGTGCCCTTGGGGACGCCGGCCTCGACGTCGACCGCGCGGAAGGTGAGGCCGCGGGCGCCGTCGCGGGCGAGGACCTCGATGGCGGCGTCGGCGAGGGCGGTGCGGCGGGCTGGGTTCTGGACCATGGGCCGATTCTCCCCCCTGTGACGTCGAGGCCTCGGGCCGGTACCGGATCGGGGCGGTACCGGATCGGGGCGGTACGGCATCGGGACCGCGTGAAATCGGACCGCGTGGGATTCGAGCGGCACACCCCTGGCAACCACTACATGTGGAGTACTATAGTTGTCGTGGTTCGCCGAGCAGGCCGGTCCCGGCCCGCACCGCGCCCCGAATCCCGTTCCTCGACCCCAAGGACCTGCATGCGCAAGCTCACCTACTTCATCGGCGCCAGCATCGACGGCTTCATCGCGGCCCCGGACGGCGACTTCGGCGTCTTCATGCCGTACGTGACCGAGGACTACGCCCCGACGCTCCACAGCGAGTACCCCGAGACCATCCCCACCTTCGGCCGGGCGGCGGTCGGCATCGCCGACGCCCCCAACGAGCGCTTCGACACCGTGCTCATGGGCCGCGGCACCTACGAGCCGGGGATCCGGCTCGGAATCGCCAACCCCTACGCCCACCTGCGGCAGATCGTCTTCTCCCGCACCCTCGACACCAGCCCGGACCCTGCGGTCGAGCTCACCGCCGAGGACCCGCTGAGCGTCGTCCGCCGCCTGAAGGCGGAGGACGGGCTCGGCATCTGGCTCTGCGGCGGTGCCGACCTGGCCGGTCAGCTGCTGCCCGAGATCGACGAGCTGATCGTCAAGCAGTACCCGGTGGTGATCGGCTCGGGCATCCCGCTGTTCGCCCCGGGCGCCGCCGGCTTCACGCCCCGCGCCTTCACCCTCACCGACAGCCGGGTCTTCGAGCGCGGCAACGTCGTGCTCACCTACGAGCGGACGGCTCCGACCCGAGACGCCCAGAACGACGCCCGGGACGACGCCCGGGACGCCGGCTGACGCTCACCACCAGGCAGACGCCCGCGACCACGATCCCCCCGCCCGCCAGGGTGGGGCCGGTCAGCGGCTCGGCCAGGACCAGCCAGCCCAGCAGCACCGCCACCACCGGATTCACGTACGCGTAGGTGGCGACCAGCGTCAGCGGTGCGGAGCGCAGCAGCCAGGCGTACGCGGTGAAGGCGAGCAGCGAGCCGAACAGCACCAGGTAGGCGAGGGCCAGCCAGGACCGGCCGGAGACGGCCGCCAGGTCCAGCCCCCGCTGCTCGCCGCGGACCAGTCCGATCAGCAGGTTGCAGAACCCGCCGGCCAGCATCTGGTAGGCGCTCGCGGCGAGCACGTTGCCCGGCATCGGGACCTTCTTGCTCGCGAACGAGCCGGCCGCCCACAACAGCGTGGCGCAGATGATCAGGACCACGCCGAGCGGCGCGACGGACCCGCCGATCGCCGGGGCCGACAGCACACCGAGGCCGACCAGGCCGAGCAGCACCCCGGCGAGCTCGGCGGCCTTCGGGCGCTCGCCGCCGAAGGCCGTCAGCACCACCATCCACAGCGGGACGGCCGCCACCAGCAGGGCGGCCAGGCCGGAGGGGACGGAGGTCTCGCCCAGGACCACCAGTCCGTTGCCGCCGGTCAGCAGCAGCAGGCCGACCAGAGCGGCGGAGGCCAGCTGCCGCCCGCTCACCTTCAGCCCGGCCGGGCCCTGACGCACCAGCAGGTAGCCGACCAACAGGAAGCCCGCGATGAGGAAGCGGGCGGCGGCGGAGAGGAAGGAGGGCATCGTCTCCACCGCGATCCGGATCGCGAGGTAGGTCGAGCCCCAGACGACGTAGACCACGGCGAGGGCCAGCCAGACCGCACCGCCGAGGCGGCCGGCCGGGCGGGCGTCGGCGGGCGGGGGCGGGCCGACGGTGGCGGTCTTCGTGAGGGCCACGGGGGGTGCGTCGGCAGGGGGTGCGTCGGCGGGACTCCCCGGGGTGGCGGGGGTGACGGGGGTGGCGGGGGTCGTGGGGGCGGCACCGGCGGTGGTGGCCGGCTGGGAGGAGGCGGGCGATGTCATGTGTGTCCCCCTTGGACGGTGCTGGCCGAACATCCGATATGACAGCGCATGACCGGCCCGGCGCGCCAGTCGGTATCACGAACCGGACCGGAGGACGTACCGTGGGCGCTCCCCAGCGAGGAGGTCGAACCCGTGTCCGCGTCCGAGGAGGAGCTGCCGTTCTTCGTCTACGGCACTCTGCGCAGCGGCGGCCGCAACCACGCCGCACACCTGGCCGGACGCTGCGCCGACGTCCGGCCGGCCGTGCTGGACGGCGCCGCACTGCACGAGGGCCCCGGCTTTCCGTACGCGGTGCTCGACGCGACGCCCGGGCGGCGGATCGTGGGCGAGCTGATCACCATTCGCCCGAGCGCCTACGCCGGAGCACTCGCCGCCCTCGACCTGCTGGAGGAGTGCCAGGCGGACGGGACAGGGCTGTACGTGCGGCGGCGGCTGGCGGTCCGGACGGCGGTGCCGGGCGGGCGGCGGGACGCGTGGGTCTACCTGGCCGGGCCGGACGCCGAAGCCCGACTGCGCGAGCGGCCGGCACTGATCGCTTCGGGGGACTGGGCGGACCGGTGACCGGGTGCGGCAGGTGAGCGGCGCAGGACGCGAGCGGCGCAGCGGGTGAGCGGGGACGGGCGACGGATCGCGTGTGACGGATCGCGGCTGACAGATCACAGCTGACAGCTTTCAGCGAACAGATGATGAAATCTGTCATCTGAAACCCGTCGATCGTCAGCCGCCCGAGCCCCCGCCCCCACCGGACCCGGTCCGGACGGACCGGCCACCAGGACCGCCCCGTTACCCCCTGGATACCGCCAGGTAGGCTGCCCCGGCCGGCAGGATCGCCGGCCCCAGGCCCCCGGGACTCCAGGGCCCCGGGACCCCGGGACCGCGAGACCCCGGAACCGCGGGACCACGAGTCGCGACAACCGCAGGATCGAACGACGAGGAGCCACCCGGTGCCCGAGCTGCCACCCCCGATCACCGTCGTCGGGATCGGGGCCGACGGCTGGCCCGGCCTCGCCGCCACCGCCCGGGCCGCGCTCCGGGAGGCCGACGTGGTCATCGGCGGCCCCCGCCAGCTGGACCTGCTCCCCCGGGAGGAGGTCACCGCCGAGCGCGTCCCCTGGCCCTCCCCGCTGCGCCCGGCCGTCCCCGGACTGCTCGCCGCCCACGCCGACCGCCGCGTCGCCGTCCTGGCCAGCGGCGACCCGATGTTCTTCGGCATCGGCCGCACCCTGGCCGAGACCGTCGGGGCCGAGCGGCTGCGCGTCCTGCCGCACCCCTCCTCCGTCTCCTACGCCTGTGCCCGGCTCGGCTGGCCGCTGGAGGCGACCGAGGTGGTCAGCCTGGTCGGCCGTCCGCCGGCCACCCTCGCGCTCGCCCTCCACCCCGGCCGCCGCCTGCTGGTGCTCAGCGCCGACGCCGCCACCCCGGCCGCCGTCGCCGCCCTGCTCACCGAGCGCGGCTACGGCACCGCCCGCCTGCGCGTGCTGGAAAAGCTCGGCCACGCGCGCGAACGGCAGCTCCACGGCCCCGCCGACGGCTGGCCGCACCCGCCGGGCGACCCGCTGAACCTGATCGCCGTCGAGCTCGGCGACGGCCCCCGCACCTCCCTCGTCCCCGGCCTGCCCGACACCGCGTACGAGAGCGACGGCCAGCTGACCAAGCGGCACGTCCGCGCCGCCACCCTCGCCACGCTCGCCCCCTCCCCCGGCGAGCTGCTCTGGGACGTCGGCGGCGGCTCGGGCTCGATCGCCGTCGAGTGGCTGCGCGCCCACCGCGACTGCCGGGCGGTCAGCGTCGAGCGCGACCCGGTGCGCGCCGGGCGGATCGCCCGCAACGCCGCCGCGCTCGGCGTGCCGAGGCTGCGCGTGGTGACCGGCCCCGCGCCCGCAGCCCTCGACGGACTCCCCACCCCGGACGCCGTGTTCGTCGGCGGCGGTCTCACCGCACCCGGTCTGCTGGAGGCTTGCTGGGCGGCGCTGCGCCCGGGAGGCCGGCTGGTCGCCAACACCGTGACCCTGGAGTCCGAGGCGCTGCTGACCGAGTGGTACCGGCGGCACGGCGGCGAGCTCGTGAAACTGGCCGTCTCCCACGCCGTCCCGGTGGGCGGCTTCACCGGGTGGCGCCAGGCCATGCCGGTCACCCAGTGGTCCGCCGTCAGGACCGACACCCCCCAGGAGGACGCCTCGTGACCGTCTACTTCATCGGAGCCGGCCCGGGTGCCGCCGACCTGATCACCCTGCGCGGCCAGCGCATCCTGGCCCGCAGCGAGGTCTGCCTGTTCGCCGGCAGCCTGGTTCCGCGCGAGCTGCTGGACGAGTGCCCGCCCGGCGCGCTGCTCGTCGACACCGCCCAGATGACCCTGGACCGCATCGTCGAGCGGATGGCGCGTGCCCACCACGAGGGCAAGGACGTCGCCCGGCTGCACTCCGGCGACCCGTCCGTGTTCTCCGCCGTCGCCGAGCAGATGCGCCGCCTCGACGCGGCCGGCATCCCCTACGAGGTCGTCCCCGGTGTGCCCGCCTTCGCCGCCGCCGCGGCCGCGCTGAAGCGGGAGTTGACGGTGCCGACCGTGGGCCAGACCGTCATCCTCACCCGGATCGCCAAGCGCGCCACCCCGATGCCCGAGGGCGAGGACCTCGACACCCTCGGCCGCAGCGGCGCCCTGCTGGTGCTGCACCTGGCCGCCGGGTACGTGGACGACGTGGTCGAGCAGCTGCTCCCGCGCTACGGCGCCGACTGCCCGGCCGCCGTCGTCGCGATGGCGAGCCGCCCGGACGAGCTGGTGCTGCGCGGCACGGTCGGCGACATCGCCGAGCAGGTCAAGGCGGCGGGCGTGGTCCGCACGGCCGTCATCATCGTCGGCCGGACGCTGGCCGCCGAGCACTTCCGGGACAGCCACCTCTACTCGGCGGACCGCGAACGCCCGCACGAGCCCTGCGGGGCGTGATGCGCCACCTGCTGATCCTCGGCGGGACGACCGAGGGGCGGACGCTGGCCGCGGCCCTCGACGGCCGCCCGTCCCTGCGGGTCACCAGCTCGCTGGCCGGCCGGGTCGCCCGGCCCCGGCTGCCCGCCGGGGAGGTGCGGATCGGCGGCTTCGGCGGCCCGGACGGCCTGGCCGACTGGCTGCGCGCCGAGCGGGTGGACGCCGTCGTCGACGCCACCCACCCGTTCGCCGCCGGCATCTCGCACAACGCCGCCGTGGCGTCCGCCGCCGCCGGCGTGCCGCTGCTGGTGCTGCGCCGCCCTGGCTTCACCCGCGTCGACGGGGACCACTGGCTCCCCGTGCCGTCGCTCGCCGCGGCGGCCGACCTGCTGCCGCGGCGCGGCGAGCGGGTCTTCCTGACCACCGGGCGGCAGAGCGTCGCCGCCTTCGCCCACCTCGACGGGGTCCACTTCCTCGCCCGCTCGGTCGACCCGCCCGAGCCGCCGCTGCCGCCGTCCTTCGAAGTCCTGCTGGACCGGGGCCCATTCACGATCGAGGGCGAGCTGGCGCTGCTGCGCGCGCACGACATCGACGTCGTGGTCACCAAGGACAGCGGTGGCGCCGCGACCGCGCCCAAGCTCACCGCCGCCCGCGGGCTGCGGCTGCCCGTCATCGTCGTGGAGCGTCCGCCGGTGCCGGACGGCGTGCCGGTGGTCCCGGACGTCGAGGGGGCGCTGCGCTGGCTGGAGCGGTCGGGCTGAGCCCGGTCCGTGGAATGCCGGGCGAACCCGCCGACCGCCCGGCAGGATGACCCATGACCGACGCCCAGCGCACCGGAATGACGGCCGACCGGCGCACCGAGACCCCGCGGACCGCCGACGAACGCACCACCCTGGCAGGCTTCCTGGACTTCCAGCGCGACACCCTCGCGATGAAGTGCGCGGGCCTGACCACCGAGCAGCTCCGGGCCCGGGCGCTGGAGCCCTCCGCCCTGTCGCTGCTCGGTCTGGTCCGGCACCTCGCCGAGGTGGAGCGCGGCTGGTTCCGCAACGTCCTCGACGGCGAAGGGCTGCCCGGGTTCCGGAAGCACCCCGACGGCTCCTTCGTCGAGTTCGATGTGGAGGACGCCGACCCGGACGAGGCCTTCGCGAGCTGGCACCGCGAGTGCGACCGCGCCCGGGAACTCGTCGCCGCCGCAGAGTCGTTGGACGTCCTGGGCCACCACGGCGAGGAGGTCTTCCCGCTGCGCTGGATCCTCACCCACATGATCGAGGAGTACGCCCGCCACAACGGCCACGCCGACCTGCTGCGCGAGCACCTCGACGGCAGCACCGGCGAGTAGCACCCGGGCCGGGGGCCGGGCGGGCCGACGGAGAGGGAGCAGGTCGTGCGGACCCGCCAGAAGGAACGCGGCACCCCCGGGCCGTCGGAGCCCTGGAACGAGATCGCCCCCGGGCTCTGGATGGGCGGGCACTGCTTCACCCCGCCCGGCGGCGATCTGGAACCCGCCGTCGTCCGCGACGAGTTCGATCTGGTGGTCAGTCTGTTCACGCTCCCCGGGCACGGCCCGGCGCCGTGGGTGGAACACGTCGTCCGGGAGGTGCCCGACGCCCCGCTCTCCCCCGGTCAGCTGGAGGCCGTGCGGGAGGCGGCGGAGCTCACGGCGGAGGCCGTCCACCGGGGCCGCCGGACGCTGGTGCGCTGCCACTCGGGCTACAACCGTTCGGGCCTGGTGGTGGCGCAGGCCCTGGTAGGCCTGGGCCTGGACACTGGCGAGGCGGTCCGGCTGATCCGGGAACGGCGGTCGCCCTGGGCACTGAACAACCCGGTGTTCGTGGACTACCTGGACACCGGGTTGGACGTGGCCATCCTGCTGACCGGACTCACCGGTTGAGTCCGGACGGCAGGCGGCGGACAGTTCGCTGAGGGACCGTCAGATGTCGCGGAAGGTCTCGATCCGGGCGCCGATGGAGTTGAGGCGCTCGGCGAGGTCCTCGTAGCCGCGGTTGATGACGTAGACGTTGCGCAGGACCGAGGTGCCCTGGGCGGCGAGCATGGCGAGGAGGATGACGACCGCCGGGCGCAGGGCCGGCGGGCACATCATCTCGGCGGCGCGCCAGCGGGTGGGGCCCTGGACCAGCACGCGGTGCGGGTCGAGGAGCTTGACGTCCGCGCCGAGACGGGTCAGCTCGGTGAGGTAGATCGCGCGGTTGTCGTACACCCAGTCGTGGATCATCGTGGTGCCGTGCGCGGCCGCGGCGATGGCGGCGAAGAACGGCACGTTGTCGATGTTGATGCCGGGGAAGGGCATCGGGTGGATGGTGTCGACCGGCGCGGTCAGCTTGGAGGGGCGCACGGTGAGGTCGACCAGGCGGGTGTGACCGTTGTGGGCCCGGTACTCGGGGGTCCGGTCGTAGTCGAGGCCCATGCCCTCCAGCACCGCGAGCTCGATCTCCAGGAACTCGATCGGCACCCGGCGGATCGTCAGCTCGGAGGAGGTGACGACCGCGGCGGCGAGCAGGCTCATCGCCTCCACCGGGTCCTCGGCCGGGGTGTAGTCGACGTCGCGGGTGATCTCCGGAACGCCGTGCACGGTGAGCGTGGTGGTGCCGATGCCCTCGATCCTGACGCCCAGCTCCTCCAGGAAGAAGCAGAGGTCCTGGACCATGTAGTTGGGCGAGGCGTTGCGGATGACGCTCACGCCGTCGTGCCGCGCGGCGGCCAGCAGGGCGTTCTCGGTGACGGTGTCCCCGCGCTCGGTCAGCACGATCGGGCGGTCCAGCGGGGCACCCGGCTCGACCGAGGCGTGGTAGGCGCCGCCGGTGGTGGCGACCTCCAGGCCGAAGCGGCGCAGCGCGGTCAGGTGCGGCTGGACGGTGCGGGTGCCGAGGTCGCAGCCGCCCGCGTACGGGATGGCGAAGCGCTGGGCGCGGTGCATCAGCGGGCCGAGGAACATCAGCACGCTGCGGGTCCGCCGGGCCGCCTCGACGTCCATCGCGTCGAGGTTCAGCTCGGCGGGCGGGGTGAGTTCGAGGTCGCGGCCCTCGTTGATCCAGCGGCTCTTGACGCCGATGCTGGTGAGCACTTCGAGGATGCGGTAGACCTCCTCGATCCGGGCGACGCTGCGGATCGTGGTGCGACCGGTGGTCAGCAGCGAGGCGCAGAGGATCGCGACGCACGCGTTCTTGCTGCTGCGGACGTCGATGGCGCCGGAGAGGCGGGTGCCGCCGGCGACGCGCAGGTGCATCGGGCCGGAGTAGCCGAGGGAGACGATCTCGCTGTCGAGGGCTTCGCCGATGCGGGCGATCATCTCAAGGCTGACGTTCTGCTTGCCCTGTTCGATGCGGTTGACCGCGCTCTGGCTGGTGCCGAGCGCTTCTCCGAGCTGCGCCTGGGACCAGCCGCGGTGCTGACGCGCGGTACGGATGAGGGTGCCGATACGGGTGAGGTAGTCGCCTGTCACTCGGCAGACCATATCTCATGGCTGAGATGGCGATAGAAGCGAGAGGCGGCGCGGCGCTCCTTTTGTCCGTTTCTTTCCCTGTATGGCCGTCAGATCTTCACATCACCAGGTGATGTTGTCGCGCTCCCGTGACAGTCGTGACATTGTCACGGCCCCAGCGGCTCGGCCCGGCCGACGACGGTGCCCGCGCGGTCGATGCAGATGACGTCCACCGCGACCGGCGAGCCCAGCAGGACGCCGAGCGCCGTCGCCCGGGCCGCCTCGGCGACCAGGTCCCCGAGCGGCACCCCGGCCGCCCCGCAGAGCTGCACCGCCTCCAGACCGGTGTTGGCCGCCGCCACCGCCTCCGTCAGCGCCTCGTCCGCCCCGCCCCGCCGGGCCAGTTCGGCCAGGTACCCCTTGTCCACCTGGGACCGCGCCGAGTGCAGGTCGAGATGACCGGCCGCGAGCTTGGACAGCTTGGCGAAGCCGCCCGCGATGGTCAGCCGGGGCACCGGGTGGCGCTTGAGGTACTTCAGCACGGCTCCGGCGAAGTCGCCCATGTCCAGCAGTGCGTCCTCGGGCAGGCCGTGCACCGCGACCGCGACCTTCTCCGACGTCGAACCGGTGCACCCGGCCACGTGCGTGCGGCCCGCCGCCCGGGCCACGTCGACACCGCGGCGGATCGAGTCGATCCAGGCCGAGCAGGAATAGGGGACGACGATCCCGGTAGTGCCGAGGATCGACAGGCCGCCGAGGATGCCCAGCCGCGGGTTCCAGGTCGAGCGGGCGATCTCCGCACCGTGGTCGACGGAGATCTCGACCACCACGTCCCCGCTGCCGCCGTGCTCGGCGGCCACCTCGGCGACCGCGTCCCGGATCATCTGCCGGGGCACCGGGTTGATCGCGGGCTCCCCGACGGGCAGCGGCAGGCCCGCCTTGGTGACCGTCCCCACCCCCGGTCCGGCCCGGAACACCACCCCGGCCCCGGGCTCTCCGGCCCGGACGGTCGAGCGGATCAGCGCGCCGTGGGTGACGTCGGGGTCGTCGCCGGCGTCCTTGACCACCCCGGCCATGGCGTACGGCCGCCCGTCCGCCGCAGGCCGCTCGGCGGCGAGCGCGAAGGCGGGCCGCTGCCCCTTGGGCAGGGTGATGACCACGGGGTCGGGGAACTCTCCGGTGAGCAGCGCGGTGTACGCGGCCTTGGTGGCCGCGGTGGCGCAGGCGCCCGTCGTCCAGCCGTGCCGCAGGCCGCTGCTCTTGAGCTGGCCGGCCCGGCCCCCCGCCCCGGACTGCGCCCGGGCTCCGCCTTCGGCTGCCGCTGCGGCCACCTGCGCCTCGCTTCCGACGGCGCCCGCGCCGTCCTGCTCTCTCCGGCGGCCGCACCGGCCGCCGCCGCCGATTTTCCCCCATTCGCCCGGCCGCGGCCCGACCGGGGTGGCCGACGACGACCCGGGGCGCCACCCGCCGGACCACCTGCGCGAGCCGCGCGGCAGCTCTCCGGGGAGCCGCGCGGCGGGCCGTGCGCGAGCCGCAACGGCAGGCCCCGCGCGAGGCGTGCGGCCGGTCACGCGCGAGGCGTGCGGCGGGCCGTGCGCGAGCCGTGCGGAAACTGCGCGCAGCCGGCCTCCCGCGTTCCCGAAGTGTTCGCTGCACGGGCCTCGCCCCCGTGCCCTACCAGTGAGTAATCTGGCGGTCCGCCAGAAGCGGGTTCATGACACGTGGGTCGGTGAACGGGTCGTCCGCCCGGCCGGCCATCAGTATGGGGGTTTTTGTGGCAGGGATGAGTCGGCGTACGTTCCTCACGGGTACGTCGGTGGCCGCCGCGTGGTCGGCCTTGTCGCTGGGCGGCGCGCAGTTCGCCTCGGCCGCGACGCGCGACCAGGCGCTGGCGACGACGGCCGCGAGAGCGGTCAAGGTCACCGGGACCACGCTGGAGCAGGTGGCCACGCCGGTCGGCACCGGCGGCTACAAGCGGCTGACGGCCGGTCCGGGCTGGCCGCTGGTGGTGCGCGGCGAACTGGCGGCGCCCGGCACCGGCCGGGACGACCGCCGCACCGGGCTGGCCAGCTTCGTCCAGTTCAGCGACCTGCACCTGGTCGACACCGAGTCCCCGGTGCGCTTCGAGTACCTGGCCCGGTTCAACGGCAGCGCGTACCGGCCGCAGGAGGCCCTGAACGCCCGCGGCGTGTCGGCCCTCGTCGAGCGGGTCAACTCGCTCGGCGGCGGCCCCTACACCGGCATGCCGTTCAGCATGGTGATGGCCACCGGCGACAACACCGACAACCACGAGCTCGCCGAACTCGACTGGTACCTCAAGGTCATGGGTGGCGGACGACTGGCCCAGAACACCGGCGACCCGAACCGCTACGAAGGGGTCCAGAACTCCGGCAACGCCGGCTACTGGAACCCCGAACTCTCGTACACCGACGGTTACAAGGCCAAGGGCTTCCCGCTGGTGCCCGGCTTCCTGTCCGCCGCCGGCCGCCCCTTCGACGCGCCGGGCCTGCGCACCCCCTGGTACACCACGGTCGGCAACCACGACGACAGCATCGAGGGCACCCTGCCGGACCTCGGGCTGCTCAACGACCTCTACACCGGCCAGTACAAGCTGGAGGGCTGCGACGACGCGACCGCCGCCCAGCTGATGGACTCCCTGCGCCGCGACCCGGCGGGCGCCGTGTTCCTGCTCGCCAAGCTGATAGCCAGCGGCGACGCAGTGCGCCGGATCACCCCGGACGAGCGCCGGAAGCCGTTCACGCTCAAGGAGTTCGCCAAGGCCCACCTGAACCCGGCGGTCACCGGCGCCGGCCCGTACGGCCACGGCTTCACCTCGGACATGGTGAGCAGCGGCAAGCTCTACTACACCTTCCGCATCTCGGAGAAGGTGGTCGGCATCAGCCTGGACACCACCAACCAGGCCGGGTTCGCCGACGGTTCGCTCGGCACCGCGCAGCTGCGCTGGCTGGAGCAGCAGCTGCAGGCGCACAGCGGGCACTGGTACGACGCCGACGGGCGCCGGGTGACGGGCGGCAGCACGGACGACGTGGTCCTGCTCTTCAGCCACCACACCAGCACCTCGATGGGCAACCTGCTGCCGGACCCGCGCAACATCTTCGAGAAGCGGCACGACGGCAACGAGCTGGTGACGCTGCTGCAGCGCTACCCGAACGTCGTCGCCTGGGTGAACGGCCACACCCACATGAACAAGATCACGCCGCACGGCCACTCGGTGCCGGAGCGGGCGTTCTGGGAGATCAACACCGCCTCGCACATCGACTACCCGCAGCACGGCCGGGTCATCGAGGTCGTGGACAACGGGGACGGCACGCTCTCCCTGTTCACCACGTTGATCGAGTCCTCCGCGCCGTACGGGACGGACTTCGGCAGCACCTCGGACGCCAACCTCGCGGCGCTCTACCGCGAGCTGTCGTACAACGACCCGAACGGGCGGCCGACGGCGCTGCTGGGCGCGGGCGAGGACCACAACACGGAGCTGCTGGTCGCCAAGCCGACCCGGTAACGGTCGGCGGGGACGAGAACAGAGGACCGCAGACACATGACAGCCGACAGATGATGAAATCTGTCGGCTGTCATGTGTCATCCGCCGTTCGCCGGCCGCCGGCCGTCAGGCCTCCGGATACCGCCGGGGCGTCCAGACGACCTCCACGCCGCCGCCCCGCTCGACCGCCCGGGTCTGCGAGGAACCGATCAGCAGGATCGTCCGCATGTCGACCAGCGCCGGGTCCAGCTCGCCCAGCCGGACGATCCGCACCCGCTCGGTCGGCCCGCCGACGTCGCGCGCCATGACCACCGGGGTCTCGGGCGCCCGGTACTCCAGCAGCAGGTCCCGGGCGAGGCCCACCTGGGTGGTGCGGGACTTCGAGCCCGGGTTGTAGAGGGCGAGCACCAGGTCCGCCTCGGCGGCGGCGCGCAGCCGCTTGGCCACCGCGTCCCAGGGCTTCAGCCGGTCCGAGAGCGACACCGTCGCGTAGTCGTGCCCGAGCGGGGCGCCGGCCCGGGAGGCGGCCGCGTGGGCGGCGGTCATCCCCGGCAGGACCCGCACCGGGACGTCCCGGTAGGCCTCCTCGCAGGCGACCTCCAGCACGGCGGTGGCCATCGCGAACACCCCCGGGTCGCCGGAGGAGACCACCGCGACCCGGTGGCCGCGCCGGGCGAGGTCGAGCGCGTACTCGGCGCGCTCCGACTCCACCTTGTTGTCCGAGCCGTGCCGCCGCTGCCCCGGGCGCTCCGGCACCCGGGCCAGGTAGGTGGTGTAGCCGACCAGGTCGGTGGCCTCGGCCAGCGCGCCGCGCGCCTCGGGGGTGAGCCAGAGCGGCCCGGCCGGCCCGGTGCCGACGACGGTCACGCTGCCCGTGCCCTCCGACAGCCGGACCTCGGGCTCCAGCGGCGCGACCTTGCTGGGCAGCACCGCGACCGAGAAGTACGGCACGGTCTCGCCGTCGACCTCCGCGAGCGGCGCGATGCGCTCGCCGGCCATGAAGGCCCGCTCGACGTACTGGGCGTCGGCCAGCCGCCCGGCCCGCTCCAGGGCGCGGCGGACGGTCGGGAAGGTGCGCCCGAGCTTCATGATCACGGCGGAGTCGGCGGACGCGATCCGCGCCGTCAGCTCCTCCTCGGGCAGCGTGCCGGGGATGACGGTGAGCGTCTCCTCGGCCTCGGTCAGCGGCTGTCCGAGCCGGGCCGCCGCGGCGCTGACCGAGGTCACGCCGGGCACCACCTCGGTCGGGTAGCGGTGGGCGAGCCGCTTGTGCATGTGCTGGTACGAGCCGTAGAAGAGCGGGTCCCCCTCGGCGAGCACGACGACGTCGCGCCCGGCGTCCAGGTGGGCGGCCAGCCGGTCGGCGGCCTCCTCGTAGAACTCGTCCAACGCGCCCCGGTAGCCGCCGGGGTGGTCGGTGGTCTCCACGGTGAGCGGGTAGACCAGCTTCTCCTCGATCTGACCGGCCGTCAGGTACCGCTCCGCGATCGAGCGCGCGATGGACCGGCCGTGCCGGGCGCTGTGGTACGCCACCACGTCGGCCTTGCCGATGAGTTCGGCGGCGCGGACGGTCACCAGCGACGGGTCGCCGGGGCCGAGTCCGACGCCGTACAGCCGCCCGGTCGAAGACTCCTGACGTTCCTGATGTTCCGTCATTCTTCTTCGCTCGCAATCGCGTTGACGGCGGCGGCGGCCATCGCACTGCCGCCGCGCCGGCCCCGCACCACCAGGTGCTCCAGGCCGGACGGGTGCTCGGCCAGGGCCTGCTTGGACTCCGCGGCGCCGATGAAGCCGACCGGGACGCCGATCACCGCGGCCGGGCGCGGCGCGCCCGCCTCGATCATCTCCAGCAGCCGGAACAGCGAGGTCGGCGCGTTGCCGACGGCGACCACCGCGCCCTCCAGCCGGGGCAGCCAGAGCTCCATGGCGGCGGCGCTGCGGGTGTTGCCCATCTTTCGGGCGAGTTCGGGCACCGACGGGTCGGTGAGGGTGCAGATCACCTCGTTGTCGGCGGGCAGCCGCTTGCGGGTCACACCGCTCGCGACCATGTTGACGTCGCAGAGGATCGGCGCACCGGCGTGCAGCGCGGCGCGCGCGGAGGCGACCACGCCGGGCGAGTACACCAGGTCCTCGACCAGGTCGACCATCCCGCAGGCGTGGATCATCCGCACCGCGACCTGGGAGACGTCCGCCGGGAGGGCGGCCAGATCGGCCTCCGCGCGGATGGTGGCAAAGGACTGGCGGTAGATGGACGCGCCGTCCTTCTCGTACTCGATCACTTCGTGGTCCTCCTGGCCTCGGCGACCGCCTCGGCCATCTGCTCGTTCGTCACCTCGGCGGCCATGGGGGCGGCCGCCGGTCCGTTCACCGTCACCCGGTAGCCGTGCCCGGTGGCGAGCACGTCCACCCACCGCCCGGCCGGGTGGCCGCAGCGCCGTTCACAGCCCGACCAGTGGACGGGCAGCGCGCCGGGGCCCGGGTGCGCACCAGCGGGGCCGGCGTCCAGCGCCCCGGCCGCGTCCGAACGGACGTCGGCGAGCGACTTGGCGCAGCCCGGCAACCCGGTGCAGGCCGTGGCCCGCTCCCAGGCGGAGCCCGGCTCGGTGCGGAACCCGGCCGCGGCCAGCCCGGGCAGCAGATCGGCGGCCGCTCCGGGCACGACCGCGCCGCGCCAGGGCGTCAGCCGCAGTTCACCGGCGGAGGCCGCCGCGGCGGCGACCAGCGCCCGCCACTGCGCGGCGCTCGCCCGGCCGAAGCGCAGCCCCACCGAGAGCCCGCCGGGATGCGCGCCGACGGCGGGCGCCGCACCGGCGAAGGCGGGCAGCGGCACCGGGCCGGCGGGCAGCAGGTCGGGCACCTCGCGCAGGTGCCAGGCCCGGCGCCCGCTGGTGCGCAGCGCGTCCAGGAAGGAGCGGGCCGCGTCGAGCACGGCCGCCACCTCCTGCCCGGCCTCGACCGGGTGCCCGTGGCCCGAACGCCCGAGGCGCAGCAGCGCGGGCGTTCCCGGCGCGGCCCCCGAGGCTGCGATCAATGTCACATCGGCGTCGAGCGCGGCGACATCGCCCCGCCCGTCGTCCAGCGCGAAGAGGAACTTGCCGGAGAGCCCGGCCGCCCAGTCGCTCGCGCACAGCCGCGCGTCCAGTTCCCGCACCCAGGCCCGGACGTCGGCGCCCGGGCCGGAATCCAGCCCGGCCAGCGGAGAGGCGACGATGTTGCGGACCCGCTCGTGGGTCTCCGAGGGCAGCAGCGCGACGGCGCGCAGCCGCTCGGCGAGGTCCGCCCCGCACTGCGGAGCCAGGCCCCGCAGTTGGACGTTGCCGCGCGAGGTGGTCTCCACCTGCCCGTCACCCAGGGCCTCGGCGGCCTCGACCAGCGCGAGTGCCTGACGATCCGTCAGCAGGCCTCCGGGCAGCCGGATCCGGGCCAGGGCGCCGTCGTCGGCCGGGTGCAGGCGAAGCGCCCCGGGGCAGGCGTCCGCGCGCCCCCGGTCGGGCACCTCCCGGTCGGGCACGGCGGCGCCCGGCGCGGTGGCGTCGGGTGTCGGTGGCATGGCGGCGAGCATACAGATGATCCGATCGGTTGCCTCCGTCCGCTGCATCACACTCCGGCGCACCCGTCGCATGCGCCCGGCGCCGCCGTGCCCGACCGGCCCGGACGCCCGCACCGCACGGCCCCGAGCCGCCTGCCGGCCGGCCCGGACCAGCGCCCCGACCGGCCCGGACCCGTACGTCCACCGCCCCCGGGCCGCGCGCCGCCCCCTCCGGGGCCCGGCCGAAAGCTCACTCTCCCCCAGGTCAGCCGTACCCCGTACGATGCAGGGCGGACGGTCCGGCGGACCGTCCACACGCCAGCGACGGCGCAGGGGAGGAAACCGGTGCAAACCCGGTGCGGTCCCGCCACTGTGACCGCGGTTCACCGGGCAACCGGTCGGCCGCGGGAGCCAGGAACTCCTGCCGTCCTCCACCGGCCCGGGGCGCGGACCCCGAGGAAGGCAGAAATGCACCAGCGCTGTCGCATGCCCGCGCACGCGTCCACGGCCGCCAGCACGGCGGCCCCGGCCCGAGTCACGGCCGCCGCGGCCGACTCCACGGCCGACCCGGCCCGCGTCCGGGCCACCCCGACCGGCTCCACGGCCGGCCCGGCCACCGACGAGGCCGGGAGGGCCTTCGCATGATCCTGCTGCTGTCGACGTCCGACACCGACCTGCTCAGCGCCCGCGCATCCGAGGGCCCGGTGCCCTTCCGGCTCGGCAACCCGGCCCGGCTCACCCCCGACGACCTGCCCGCGCTGCTGGAGGGCACCGAACTCGTCGTGGTCCGCCTGCTCGGCGGACGCCGCGCCTGGCAGGAAGGCCTGGACGCGCTGCTGGCCGGCCCCCGCCCGGTGGTGGTGCTGACCGGTGAGCAGGCCCCCGACGCCCAGCTGATGGAGCTGTCCACCGTCCCGGCCGGCATCGCCGCCGAGGCACACGCCTACCTCGCCCACGGCGGCGCCGCCAACCTGGCCGAGCTGGGCTCCTTCCTCTCCGACACCGTGCTGCTCACCGGCCACGGCTTCGCCCCGCCCGCGTCCGCGCCGGCCTGGGGCCCGCTGGAGCGCGAAGCCCGCACCGGCGACGGCCCCGGCGCCGACCGGCCGACGGTCGCGGTGCTCTACTACCGCGCCCACCACATGAGCGGGAACACCGCCTTCGTGGAGACGCTCTGCCAGGCGATCGAGGACCAGGGCGCACGGGCGAAGGCCTACTACTGCGCCTCGCTGCGCGGCGCCGAGCCCGAGCTGCTGGCCGCGCTCGGCGAGGCCGACGCGATCGTCACCACCGTGCTCGCCGCCGGCGGCACCCGCCCCGCCGACGCCCAGGCCGGCGGCGACGAGGAGGCCTGGGACGCGGGCGCGCTCGCCGCCCTGGACCGCCCGATCCTCCAGGCGCTCTGCCTGACCTGGTCACGCGCCCAGTGGGAGAGCAGCGACGACGGCCTGTCCCCGCTGGACACCGCGACCCAGATCGCCGTGCCGGAGTTCGACGGCCGCCTGATCTCCGTCCCGTTCTCCTTCAAGGAGCTGGACGAGGACGGCCTGACCGTCTACGCCGCCGACCCGGAGCGCGCCGCCCGCGTCGCCGGCACCGCCGTCAGCCACGCCCGGCTGCGCTACGTCCCGGCCGCCGAGCGCCGCCTCGCGCTGGTGCTCTCCGCGTACCCGACCAAGCACGCCCGGGTCGGCAACGCCGTCGGCCTGGACACCCCGGCCAGCGCCGTCCGCCTGCTGCACCGGCTGCGCGAGGAGGGCATGGACCTCGGGAACGAGCTGCCCGGCCTGGACGACGGGGCCGAGGAGGGCCACGAGGGCGACGCGATCATCCACGCCCTGATCGCGGCCGGCGGCTACGACCAGGACTGGCTCACCGAGGACCAGCTGGCCCGCAACCCGGTGCGCATCCCCGCCGCCGACTACCGCCGCTGGTACGCCACCCTCCCGCAGGCGCTGCGCGAGCAGGTCGAGGAGCACTGGGGCCCGGCGCCCGGCGAGCTGTACGTCGACCGCTCGCAGAACCCGGACGGCGACATCGTGCTGGCCGCGATCCGCTCCGGGAACCTGCTCGTCCTGATCCAGCCGCCGCGCGGCTTCGGCGAGAACCCGGTCGCGATCTACCACGACCCCGACCTGCCGCCGAGCCACCACTACCTGGCCGCGTACCGCTGGATCGAGGCCGCGCAGGAGGACGGCGGCTTCGGCGCCCACGCCGTCATCCACCTCGGCAAGCACGGCAACCTGGAGTGGCTGCCCGGCAAGACCGCCGCGCTGTCCGCCGAGTGCGGCCCGGACGCCGTCCTCGGCAACCTCCCGCTGGTCTACCCCTTCCTGGTCAACGACCCGGGCGAGGGCACCCAGGCGAAGCGCCGCGCCCACGCCACCCTGGTCGACCACCTCGTCCCGCCGATGGCCCGCGCCGACTCCTACGGCGACATCGCGCGCCTGGAGCAGCTGCTGGACGAGCACTCCAACATCGCCGCGATGGACCCGGCCAAGCTGCCCGCCATCCGCGCCCAGATCTGGACCCTGATCCAGGCCGCCAAGCTCGACCACGACCTCGGCCTGGACGAGCGCCCCGAGGACGACGGCTTCGACGACTTCCTGCTGCACGTCGACGGCTGGCTCTGCGAGGTCAAGGACGCCCAGATCCGCGACGGCCTGCACGTCCTCGGCCAGGCGCCGGCCGGCACCGACCGGGTCAACATCGTGCTCGCCATCCTGCGCGCCCGGCAGATCTGGGGCGGCGTCAGCGCGCTGCCCGGCCTGCGCGAGGCGCTCGGCCTGGACGAGGCGGCGCTGACCCTCGGCGCCACCGACGCGGCCGAGGCCAGGGCCCGCGCCCTGGTCGAGGCGATGGAGGCCGAGGACTGGGCGCCGGAGGCGGTCGAGAAGGTCGCCGCCGGGCTGCCGGAGGCCGTCCACGACGTGCTGGCCTTCGCCGCCACCCAGGTGGTGCCGCGCCTGGCCGCCACCACCGACGAGCTGGACGCCGTGCTGCACGCGCTGCAGGGCGGCTTCGTCCCGGCCGGCCCGTCCGGCTCGCCGCTGCGCGGCCTGGTCAACGTCCTGCCGACCGGCCGCAACTTCTACTCCGTCGACCCGAAGGCCGTCCCCAGCAAGCTCGCCTGGGAGACCGGCCAGGCGCTCGCCGCCTCGCTGGTCGAGCGGTACACCGCCGACAACGACGGCGCCTACCCGCCGTCGGTCGGGCTCTCGCTCTGGGGCACCAGCGCGATGCGCACCGCCGGCGACGACATCGCCGAGGCGTTCGCCCTGCTCGGCGTCCGCCCGGTCTGGGACGACGCCTCCCGCCGGGTCACCGGCCTGGAGCCGATCCCGCTGGAGGAGCTGGGCCGCCCGCGCATCGACGTGACGCTGCGCATCTCCGGTTTCTTCCGCGACGCCTTCCCGCACGTGGTCGCCCTGCTGGACGACGCGGTGCGCCTGGCCGCCGCCCAGGAGGAAGCCGACTCGGACAACTTCGTCCGGGCTCACGTCCAGGCCGACGTGGCGGTCCACGGCGACGAGCGCAAGGCCACCGTCCGCGTCTTCGGCTCCCGCCCGGGCACCTACGGCGCGGGCCTGCTCCAGCTGATCGACAGCCGCGACTGGCGCACCGACGCCGACCTCGCCGAGGTGTACACGGTCTGGGGCGGCTACGCGTACGGACGCGGGCTGGACGGCCGGCCGGCCCGCGAGGAGATGGAGACCGCCTACAAGCGGATCACCGTCGCCGCGAAGAACACCGACACCCGCGAGCACGACATCGCCGACTCGGACGACTACTTCCAGTACCACGGCGGCATGGTGGCCACCGTCCGCGCCCTCACCGGCAAGGCGCCCACCGCCTACATCGGCGACTCCACCCGCCCGGAGACGGTCCGCACCCGGACCCTCACCGAGGAGGCCGCCCGCGTCTTCCGCGCCCGGGTGGTCAACCCGCGCTGGATCGAGGCGATGCGCCGCCACGGCTACAAGGGCGCCTTCGAGATGGCCGCGACCGTCGACTACCTGTTCGGCTACGACGCCACCACGGGCGTGGTCGCGGACTGGATGTACGAGAAGCTGACCCAGGAGTACGTGCTCGACCCGGTCAACCGGGAGTTCCTCGCGGGCGCCAACCCGTGGGCGCTGCACGGGATCAGCGAGCGCCTGCTGGAGGCGGCGAGCCGCGGGCTGTGGGAGCAGCCGGACCCGGAGCTGATCGCGCAGCTGCAGGCCGCGTTCCTGGAGACGGAGGGTGACCTGGAGGGCGGCGAGGGCTAGGTCCGGGCCAGGTCCTGTCCTGCCGGACAGGGCCGAGGCCCGGCCTCCGGGCGGCCGCCCGACAGGTGGGTCGCCACCTCGCTGTCGGTGTTCCCGTCGTCCATCCGGGTGACGGGAACACTGGTGGTGTCCGCCGTCCGAGCGGACAATACGGGTCATGTCGCGGCGCATCGGTCCCACCAGCCCAGCACTGAGCACGACCCCCGCGGACGAAGCGGGGGAACCGGAGGAAACCGGGGAACGGGAGACGCACCCGCCGCACCGGTACCGGGCGCGGATCGGGGCGCTGGCCGCCGGGGCGGTGCCGGTGCTCGCGTTCCCGGCCCCCGGGCAGGCCTGGCTGGCGTGGATCGCCCTCGTCCCCGGGCTGCTGCTGATGCAGCGGGCGCCGTCGGGGCGGGAGGCGGCGGTGCGCGGCTGGTGGTTCGGGTCGGGGTTCATCCTGACCGCGATGTACTGGCTGGTGCCCTCCATCGGCCCCGCGCTCCCGGTGCTCGCGGTGCTGTTCGGTGCGCTGCAGGCTGCCGTCGGGTACACCGTGCACCGGCTGCTGCACCCGCCGTTGACCACCCGTCGGGCGCTGCTCGCGCTGGTGGTCGTCCCCGCGGTCTGGGTGTCCGCCGAGTACGCGCGGTCCTGGCCGGCGCTCGGCGGACCGTGGGCGCTGCTCGGCGCCACCCAGTGGCAGCACCCGGCGGTCCTCGGGCTGGCCTCGGCGGGCGGGATCTGGCTGGTCAGCGCGGCGGTGGCGGCGGTGAACACCGGGGTGCTGATCGCGCTGACCGCCGTGCACTGGCGGCCGCGGGCCGCCGCGGCGGCGGCGACCGTGCTCGTCCTGGCCTCCGGTCCGGCACTGTTCGCGCTGCGCGAGGCGCCCGTCGGAGCCGGGGCCGTCACGGTCGCGCTGGTCCAGCCCGGGATCGTGGAGGACCCGCAGGCCCGGTTCGACGCGAGCGCCCGGGCCACCGCCGCCCTGGTCGGGCAGCCGGTGGACCTGGTCGTGTGGGGCGAGAGCAGCACCACGGCCGACCTGGACCACGACCCGGCCGCCCTGGACGCGCTGCGCGGACTCGCCGCGACCACCGGCGCCCGGATCATCGCCGGGGAGGACGCGCGCAAGGCGGACGGGCGGATCTCCAAGGACGCGGTGCTGGTCTCCCCGGCGGGCGTGGCGGACCGCTACCGCAAGATCCGGCTGGTGCCGTTCGGCGAGTACATCCCGCTGCGGCCGGTGCTCGGCTGGATCGCCGGGGTCAGCCGGGCGGCGGGCGAGAACCGGGCACCCGGCAGCGCGTTCCACCTGCTGCCGACCACCGACCGGACGGGCGCCGCGCTGCCGGTCGGGGCGCTGATCTGCTTCGAGTCCGCCTTTCCCGACATGGCCCGCACCGCCGCGCGGGACGGCGCCCGGGTGCTGGTCTACCAGTCCTCGACCTCGACGTTCCAACACACCTGGGCGCCCGAACAGCACGTCTCGCTGGCGGCGATCCGGGCGGCCGAGACGGGCCGGCCGGCCGTCCAGGCCGCGCTGACCGGCGTCTCGGCGGCCTTCGACGCGCAGGGCCGGGAGCTCGCCCGGCTCGGCACCGACGGCACCGGCTCGCTGACCGTCCGGCTGCCCCTCACCGCGCCCGGCACGCTGACCTGGTACGACCGCGTCGGCGACGTGGTACCGGCGGGCGCGCTGCTGATCACGGCGGGGGCCGCCGTGGCGGCGGTGGTGACGAACCGACGCTCGCGTGCGTCGCGTCACCCGGCTCAGCCCGCCGACGGGGCGTGGTAGACGCCGAAGGCCGCCCCCTGCGGGTCGCGCAGCACGGCGATCCGCCGGGCGCCCGGCGCACCGGACGCGGGCACCAGCACGTCCGCGCCCAGTGCGACCGCCCGGCCGACGGTGAGGTCGGCGTCGACGCACGAGAAGTACGGCTGCCAGTGCGGCGGCACCTCCGGCGCGAAGCCCTCGCCCATCACCGGCATGCCGCCGAAGTCCTGACCGGCCAGGCCCCACTGGGTGTAGTACTCGGAGGCCGCGACGGACCAGCCGAAGACGGCCGGGTAGAAGTCGGTCGCGCCCGCCGGGTCACGGGTGAGCAGCTCCACCCAGCCGAGCGAGCCGGGCTCGTTGAAGACGCCGGCGCCCGCGAAGGCGCGGGCCTGCCAGAGGAGGAAGACCGCGCCGGAGCGGTCGGCGGCGACCGCGAAACGGCCCTGGTCGCGCACGTCGGCGGGATCCTTCAGGAGGCTGCCGCCGGCGTCCCTGATCCTTGCCGCGGTGGCGTCGGCGTCGGCGACCGCGAAGCAGACCGACCAGGCCGTCGGCTGCCGCGGCCCGTAGCGCGGGGTGATCGCGGCGACCGGGACGTCCCCCAGGAGCATCCGGGCGTGGTCCCCGGCTCCGGGGCGCCCGCCGTCGTCCTCCCGCCAGCCGAACAGTTCCCGGTAGAAGGCCCCGGCGGCGGCCGGGTCGGAGGTGCCCAGTTCGACCCAGCAGGGGGCGCCGGTGGTCACGGAGGTCTGCTTCATGGCGTCGGTTCTCCAGCTCGTTGTCGCCCCCGGCCCTCCCCGCCCCGGATGCGGGGCGGGGAGGGCCGGGGGCGGGAGCTGGTGGGCCGAACGGGGGCGGTCAGCCCCGCAGGGCCCGCGCCACCGGGATCCAGAGCTCGGCCTCGGCGTCACCCGTCCCCGGGACGAAGCGGATCCGCAGGACCTCCGGGCCCGGCCGGGCCTCGTACGGGTTGGACGGGAACCACTGGGCGGCCACGTCCCCCCACATCTCCTGCAGGGCCTGCGGGAACGGCCCGCTGTTGGTGAACACCGCCCACGTCCCGGCCGGGACGTCGAGGACGTCCAGGTCCGCCGGGACGACGGCGTCCTCGCGCGCCACCACCGCGTGCCAGTAATCGAGTTCGGACCCCTCCTCGCGGTTGGGCGAGAAGTCGTCGCTCACCGACACGATCCCGGCCGGGTCCTCCCCGGCCAGGCCGGCGATCCGTTCGACGGTCTCCTCACCGAGTCCTCTGATGAACTCGGCGATC
Source organism: Kitasatospora sp. NPDC059599 (assembly GCF_042735125.1). Taxonomy (NCBI): domain Bacteria; kingdom Bacillati; phylum Actinomycetota; class Actinomycetes; order Kitasatosporales; family Streptomycetaceae; genus Kitasatospora; species Kitasatospora sp. NPDC059599. The sequence goes on from NZ_JBHWCL010000010.1 coordinate 61,531, forward strand.
GCCGGGTTGATCCCCTGGTAGATCAGGGTGACCCGGGCCTTCCTGCCGACGATCCGGAAGTCCGGCCTGTCGACGATGCGGTACTCCATGCTGCTGCTCCCCTCCACGACGAGTCGGAAGGACATCCGGGGCTGGGAGATGAGCGTCGCACCGTCGCGCCGGGCCTCTCCCGGCCCGACCCCGTGCATCGCCCGGAACGCCCGGGCGAACGCCTCGCCCGAGGTGTACCCGTAGCGGACCGCGACGTCGAGCAACGTCCGCCCGCCGTCGAGGACCTCGGCCCCCGCGACGGTCAGCCGCCGGCGCCGCACGTACTCCGACAGCGGCATCCCGGCGAGCATCGAGAACAGCCGCCGGAAGTGGTACTCCGACGTCATCGCGATCCTCGCCAGCTCGGCCGCGTCGACCTCGCCGTCCAGGTGCCGTTCGATGTGGTCCATCGCCCGGTTCAGGTGTTCCAGCACGTCCACCCCGTCCTTCCTTGCCGATCACCACCGTAGGAAGGACCCACCCTGCCGTACCCGACGATCGGTGCCCGCTGCGGTCGGGTGCCGATCGCCGGGGTCCCCGGCGCCGGGGATCGGACCGGGTCGCCGGGGATCGGGCCGGCCGCCGGGGATCAGACCAGGCCCTGGGCCAGCATCGCGTCCGCGACCAGCTCGAAGCCCGCGATGTTGGCGCCCACCACGTAGTCGCCGGGCCAGCCGTAGCGCTCGGCGGTGGCGAAGCAGGAGTCGTGGATGTGCTTCATGATCCCGGCCAGCCGCTCCTCGGTGTGCCGGAAGGTCCAGGAGTCGCGGGAGGCGTTCTGCTGCATCTCCAGCGCACTGGTCGCGACACCGCCCGCGTTCGCCGCCTTGCCCGGCCCGAAGGCCACCCGGGCCTCCTGGAACACCCGCACCGCCTCCGGGGTGGTGGGCATGTTGGCGCCCTCGGCGACCGCGAGCACCCCGTTCCGGACCAGGGCGAGCGCGTCGGCCCCGGTCAGCTCGTTCTGGGTGGCGCAGGGCAGCGCGACCTCGCAGGGCACGCTCCACACCCCCGGCCCCTCGATGAACTTGACGTGACTGCCGCGCAGTTCGGCGTACTCGGAGATCCGGCCGCGCCGGACCTCCTTGACCTCCTTGAGCAGGGCGAGGTCGATGCCCTTCTCGTCCACCACGTAGCCGGAGGAGTCGGAGGCGGTGAGCACCGTCGCGCCGAGCTGCTGCGCCTTCTCGATCGCGTACAGCGCGACGTTGCCGGAGCCGGAGACGACCACCCGGCGGCCGTCCAGGCCGTCGCCGCGGCTGTGCAGCATCTCGGCGGTGAACAGCACGCAGCCGTAGCCGGTGGCCTCGGTCCTGACCTGAGCGCCGCCCCAGCCGAGGCCCTTGCCGGTGAGGACGCCGGCCTCGTAGCGGTTGGTGATCCGCTTGTACTGGCCGAAGAGGTAGCCGATCTCGCGGCCGCCGACGCCGATGTCCCCGGCCGGCACGTCGGTGTGCTCGCCGAGGTGGCGGTGGAGCTCGGTCATGAACGACTGACAGAACCTCATGACCTCGGCGTCCGAACGGCCCTTGGGGTCGAAGTCGGAGCCGCCCTTGCCGCCGCCGATCGACAGCCCGGTGAGCGCGTTCTTGAAGATCTGCTCGAAGCCGAGGAACTTGACGATGCCGAGGTCGACCGAGGGGTGGAAGCGCAGCCCGCCCTTGTAGGGGCCGAGGGCGCTGCTGAACTCCACCCGGAAGCCGCGGTTGACGTGGACGTCGCCGGCGTCGTCCGTCCACGGCACCCGGAACATCAACTGCCGCTCCGGCTCGCAGATCCGCTCGATGATCCGGGCGTCGAGGAGTTCGGGGCGGTGGGCGAGCACCGGGGCCAGGGTCTCCAGCACCTCGTGGACGGCCTGGTGGAACTCCGACTCGCCCTTGTTGCGGCGGACCACGTCCGCGAAGAGGGCCTCGACGGCGCGCTGTTCGGCGTCGAAGCGGGGCCCGGTCGAGCTCTCGGGAGTGGCGTCGGGGCGGCTCATGGGCATCTGATCAGGACCTTCCGTGGTCGTCGGTGGTCGTGCGCGGGGCGTTCCCGTGCCCAGGAAACGGGACGAAGTCCCGCAGTGTCGACACCCCGGACCGTTCCCCTTCCACATGCTGGTACATCGGGCGGGAACAGGCGGGACTGGCGGGGTGTTGTGCGCCACCGGGGTCGCGTCGGACATCGGGCGACCCAGTTGTTCAAATTGGAACAACCGAGTACGGTCGACACCCGGTCCACCCGGACCCGATCCGCCCCGGTCCACCCACGATCGACGAAGGCCCGCCCATGCCCCGACCCGGCCCCGCCACGGTGCGCTCCCGCGTGCGCATCCCGCTGACCTTCCCCGACGGCTACCGCGCCGAGGCGGAGGTCTTCACCTTCCACGGACTCACCGACGGCGCCGAGCACCTGGCCCTCGCGCTCGGCACGGTCCCCGAGGGCGGGACGCCGCTCGTGCGGCTGCACTCCGAATGCCTCACCGGCGACGTCTTCGGCTCGGACCGCTGCGACTGCGGACCCCAGCTGCGCGAGTCGGTGGAGCGGATCAGCGAGGCCGGCGGGTACCTGCTCTACCTGCGGCAGGAGGGCCGGGGCATCGGGCTCTACAACAAGCTCGACGCGTACGCCCTGCAGGACTCCGGGCTGGACACGTACGACGCCAACACCGCCCTCGGCCTGCCCGAGGACGGCCGGGACTACACCGCCGCCGCCCAGATGCTCGCCGCCCTCGGCACCACCGACATCGACCTGCTGAGCAACAACCCCGACAAGGCGGCGCAGTTGGCCGACCTCGGGATCACCGTGCGGCACCGGGTGCCGACGGGCGTGCACCTGTCGGCGAGCAACGTCCGCTACCTGACGGCGAAGGTGGAGCGGACGGGACACTCGATCGAGCTCTCCCGGCTGGTCGGCTGAGCGGCACCGGCCGCCGGGCGACCGGGCCCGGTCCGGCGGGTCGGTCAGGCGCGTTGGCCGGTCCTCAGGCGAGTCGGCGGGTCGGTCCAGCGAGTCGGCGGGTCAGGCGTCCCGGAACCCGATGACCCGTTTGACCGCACCGCGCAGCCGGCGGTCCGCCGCCGTCAGCGGCAACCGCTCGCGGTAGTACGCCGGGGACGCCACCGGCCGCGCCCCGAAGCTCTGCTTGAACCCCGCCAGCGAGGAATCGGGCCTGGCGTCACCCATGTCGTAGAGGCGGCTCCCGGCCGCGCACGCGTCCTCGACGGCGAGCCGGTGCAGCAGGTGGTTGGCATGGACCGGGTGCGCCAGGCGCCGGTCCATGGCCCCGCGCCAGTACTTGGTGTGGGTGCCGTGCCGCAGCACGACGATCGCGGCGGCCGGCTCCCCGCCGCACCTGGCCAGCCAGATCGCGCAGGACGTACCGAAGCGCTCCGCGACCGCCTCCAGCAGGCGCGGCGGCTCCTCCCGCCGACGGCGCCGGCGGGCCAGGGCCAGCGGCTCGTGCTGCTGCTCGGCCCAGCGGACCACCGACTCGTCGTAGAGGCGCTGGAACTGCGGCACCAGCCGCCCGCTCCGGTCCACCTCCACCTCGACCTCCTCGCGTTCGGCCCGCCGCACGCCCCGGCGCACCTGCTGGCGGAAGCGGTGGGCCCAGACCTCCTCGAACCCGCCCTCCAGGTCGAGCAGGTAGGTCGTGCGGTCGACCGGCGCGAAGGCGCCCGGCACGGCCTCGCCCCAGACCGGGGCCGCCCGGGGACCGAACCGCACCGCCACCCGCAGGGCGGGCCGGGCCGCGAGGTCCTCCAGGACGATCCGGGCCTGCCGCGCGTCCGGAGCGCCGTCCGGCACGACGGGGCCCCCGACACCCCAACCGGGCCAGGACTCCTCCGTCAGCAGCCGGGTCGCCCGGCGGCGGTGCCGGACCAGCGGGACGAGGACCAGCCGGCCGTCGTCGAACCGGTACAGCCTGCTCGCGTCCTCCAACGGCCAGGCCACACAGAGGCAGTCGAGCCAGGTCGGCGTCTGCGTGACCAACGCACCGCCGTCGCGGCCGATCAGCTCCCACCACAGCTCGCGCGGCGCCGGACTGGTCACCTCGACACCGGCGGGAAGCGTCCTGGGCATGGCGCGCCGTACTCCTCTCCGGTCGGTCCGCCGGGGTCCCCGCCTCCCAGGCTAGGTTCGCCCCCCGGCGCCCGCCCGCCCGACGGGGGGGTGCCCGCCACCGTGGCCGGGCGGCGGGTCGTGGTCGGGTCATAGGATGGGCACGCCGGCCCGTACCGGCTGCGGGCCGCGTCCGGACCGGGGTGGGCCGGGGACGGGAGCTGCTGGTGGTGAACAACGGAGCCGGCACGTCCGCAGCCGTCCTCCGGTCGGTGCGGACGCGGGGCCGGGCACTCCTCGACTCCGCCAAGGGCTACGACCCGTTGCTGCGCAACGCGCACGTGCTGACCCTCAGTTCGCTCCTGACCTCGCTCTTCGGCGCCCTCTACTGGGCGCTGGCCGCCCACTGGTACGACCCGGCCACCGTCGGCCGGAACTTCGCCGCCGTCTCCGCGATGATGTTCCTCGGCGGGATCGGCCAACTGAACCTCGCCAACGCCATGGTGCGCTTCGTGCCCTCCGCCGGGAAGCGCACCGGACGGCTGGTGGGGCTGGCCTACCTCGCGGCCTCGACGCTCACCCTGGTGTTCGCCGCCGGGCTGGTGATGCTGATCCCCGTGCTCTCGCCGGGGCTGGACTTCCTGCACAGCTGGGTCCTGGGCCCGGCCTTCGTCCTGGCCACCGCCGGCTACGCCGTCTTCAACCTGCAGGACGGCGTCCTCACCGGCCTCCGGCGGGCGGACTGGGTGGCCCTGGAGAACGGGCTCTTCTCGGTCGAGAAGATCGGGCTGCTGGTCCTGTTCGCCGCCGTCGGCGCGCAGAACGGGATCCTCGTCTCCTGGATGATCGGGATCGCGCTCGCCGTCGCCGTGACGAACACCTTCGTCTTCGGCCGCGCCGTGCCCCGGCACGAACGGACCCCGCCGAAGGCCCGCGCGGACACCTCGGCACCGACCTTCGGCTACCTCGCCGCGGACTACGCGGGCGCGATTTGCTGGCTGGCGGCGGTCAACCTGCCCCCCGTGATGGTGCTCAACCGCCTCGGCGCCGCCGACAGCGCGTACTTCTCGCTGGCCTGGATGGTGCCGTTCGCGCTGTACTGCTTCAGCTCCAACATGGGCTACTCGCTGGTCGTGGAGTCCGCCCGGGACATCAGCAGACTGGACGACTACCGGCGGGTGCTGCGGCACTCCGGCCGCGTACTCGTCGCGGCGGTCGTGCTGCTGATCGCGGTCGCGCCGCTGGCGCTGCGCCTGTTCGGCCGCGACTACGCCGACCACGGGACGGTCGTCCTGTGGCTGCTCGCCCTGTCCGCGCTGCCGAACCTGCTGAACACCACCGTCGTCGCACTGTCCCGGGCCCGGCGCCGGATGGGCGTCGTGGTGGGCGTGCTCGCCGGGCTCTCGACCGTCGTGCTGGCGCTGACCGCGCTGCTGCTGCCGGTGCTCGGCATCACCGGCGCAGGCGCGGCCTGGCTCATCGGCCAGACCCTCGTGGCGGCCGTGCTGCTGTGGCGCCGGTCCTGGTGGCTGCCCGCCCCGCCGCGGTGACCGGGCTGCCCGCCCCGCCGCGGTGACCGGGATGTCCGCCTGCGGCGACGACCGGGGTGCCGGGACCGGGGAGCGGTGCGGCCGCTCCCCGGTCGCGTGTCAGCGGCCGGCGCGCAGCACCGTGCGCTGGATACCGAGGCACACCAGGGGAAGGGCGATCAGGACGGCGGCCCAGAAGGCGCTGTGGCCCCAGAACCCGGCGATGCCGCGGTAGAGCGGCCCGGCCACCGGAATGCGCAACGCCTCCATCGGCCCGAGCGGCGGCGGCAGGGCGCCGAGCAGCATGGTGCCGAGCAGCCAGAGGGTGAACAGCCGGCGCGCCGTACGGGGCCCTGCCAGCGTGCCGGCGAACGACACGGCGGCGAGCAGCACGGTGAAGCCGGTCTGGTAGTCGGCGCCGACCAGGCCGGTCCCCCAGGACTCCGGGGTCGGGTGGTGCCCGGTGGCGGCCAGCCGCACCTCGACGGTGGCCCCCAGCAGGACCACCAGCACGAAGGTGCAGCCGAGTGCGAAACGGACGCGTTCGCGCGTGCCGGCGCCGCCCGGGCTCCAGGCCCGCGCGACCGGTGCCGGACCGCTCCGGCTGCTGCCGCCCTGGCCGGTTCCGCCCCGGCCGGTCTCGCCGGCCCTGCCACCCGCGGCCCCGGCCCCGGCTCCGGCTCCGGCAGGCCGGGTCAGGCACCGCCACTGCTCGGCGGTCCGGATCCGGGCCTCGTGGACCGTCCCCGTCAACCGGGCGGCCCGCTCCGTCAACACCACGGCCACGACGACCCCGACGGCCGCCGCCACCCCGGCCCAGCTGCCCATGCCGCCCTCGAACACCACCACCCGGTCGACCACGGCGGGCGGCGGCTTGAGCACCGTCATCGGCGGCCCCAGCCGCAGGTACCCGATCGCCCCGGCCGCAGCCGCGGCCAGGGCCAGCGTCCCCCGGCCGACCCGGGCGGGGAACACCACCAGGATGACGGCGGCCGCCGCGGCCGCTCCCAGCTGCGGCGCCACCGACCGGGCCGCCAGCTCCCCGGCGGTGCGCAGCCGGTCACCGAACACGCCGTTCGGCAGGACCGCGAGCGCGTTGCCGGCGTCGACGCTGATCCTCGCGAGCGCGCCGGCCCAGAGCACCAGCGCCAGGCCCACCAGCACCAGCAGGGCCGCGGCCGCCTGGCGGGGCAGGGCGGTCCTGGCGTTCGCCCACCAGATCCGGGCCCGGGGGGCCAGGTACGCCCGCAGGCGCCGCGCGGCCGGTCCCGGGCCGTCCCGGCCGTCCGTCCGCTCGGGCGCGTCCTCCGCGACGGCGGCGCACCTGGTCCGCAGCGCCTCGGCGGCGACCAGGGTGGCGCAGCCCGCCACCGTCCCGGGGGTGGCGCACACCGCGCGGCGGCGCAGCGCCGACCAGCGGCGCCGCACCCCGTCCGCCGTCCCGCGGCCCGTCGCGGCCCTGGCCCTGGCCCAGGCCCAGGCGACCAGCGCGACGTCCGCCACGACCGCCGCCACCAGGGCCAGGACGGCGGACACCCGCACGGGCAGCGGCAGCCGGTGCAGTGCGGTGGGCAGCGGCGACAGGCGGCCCAGCAGCCGGGTGTGCTCCTCGGGCTGGACGGTCAGCCAGACCGCCAGCCGGTAGGACTCGGCCCGTTCCTCGACGCTCAGCCCGTCCCCGGTCCGCCGGCCGCCGCCGAGTTCCCGGGCGACCCGGTCGGTGTCGGCCACCACCTCCGGCACGCGGGCGAGCGCCAGCAGCCGCCCGCAGTGCTCGCCGTGGCACTCCGGGTGGTCGCAGTCGTAGCGGGCGGCGACGGTGTGCACCGAGGCGGCGAGCAGTTCGTCGATGACGGCGACGGCGTCCGGCGCGGCGGCGATCCGGGTGAGGCCGGCCGAGTCGATCGGGCGCTCGCGGTGGACCGGGGTGGCCGAGGGTGCGAACGCGGCGCCGAAGGCGAGGACGGCGAGCGCGGCCGCGTCGGCCCGCCGGGTGCCCCGGGCGATGTCGACGGCCCGGAGGTAGTGCAGGTCGAACAGGGTGTCCCTGACCTCGTCGCGCAGCCAGGCCAGCAGCTGCTGCGCGCCGCCGTCGACGAGCCACTCCGCGGCCTCCCCGGAGCGGTTCAGCATGGTCCAGGCGAGCACGGAGGGGGCGTGGTACGGGTCCCCCAGGAAGGTGACGGGCCGGTGGGCGTAGCCGCCCACGGCGCCGGCGGCCGCGCCCTGGGGGCGCACGACGGCGGGGCTGGCGCCGTCCAGCCAGCCGGTGACCTGCTCGGCCTTCCAGCGGTGGGCGGGGTTCCTGGTCAGCAGGCCCTGGAGCAGCATGAGCCGGCGCGGGTCGGTGACGGCGGAGAGGTCCGCCTGCTCCCCGAAGACCAGGTCGTACTGCAGCACCTCGTCGCTGACCAGGAGGCCTTCCGCGTCCAGGTAGTGCGGGCGGCCGGAGAACAGCTCGTACAGCACGTTGCCCAGGCCCCACCACGGTCCGGCCGGATGGTTGGCCCCGGCGAGCTGCTCGGGGGCCATGTAGGCGATGGTGACCTGCATCTCGGGCGAGAAGCTCCGGCTGGCGGTGAGGCGGGCGACGCCGCCGAAGTCCGAGATCACGAACTCCCCGGGGCCGCCGCCGGGGCGCACCAGGACGTTGGAGGGCTTGAAGTCCACCGGGTTGCGCTGGATCCGCCGCTGCCAGAAGTCGAGCATGGCGACGAGCTCGCGGATGATCCGGTCGGTCTCGCGCGGGTCGGTGTGCCGGCCCTCGCGGTGCAGGGCGGCGATGTGGTCGGCGAGGGTGACCGGCAGGTACTCCATCGCCACCCAGGCGCACTCCGTCCCGGCGTGCTCGACCCGGCCGAAGTCGATGATCTCGGGGACGTGCCGCCGGTACGCCTCGGTACGCAGGTGCCGCAGCAGTTCGGCGTCCATGGCCTGGCCCGCCCGCGCCACCTTCACGGCGGCGTCCCCGCCGCCGTCCGTGCGCCGGACGTGCCAGACGGTGCCCTCGGTGCCCGAACCGGCGACCTCGTAGGGCTCGTACCGGTTCAGCAGGGCGGCCGGGAAGGCGCCGCCGAAGTGGCCGCCGCGGGCGGGCGCCGGACGGCGGGTGACGGTGCTCGGGGTGGCGTCGCGCGGCGGCGGGACGACCCTGGTCGGCGCGTCCGGGTGGGCGCGGAACCGCTTGAGCCTGGAGGGCGGACCGCCGGTCGGGGTGTCCTCCGGGCGGCCCCAGGGCCGCCGGTCCACCCGCGTGCGCGGTTCCGAGCCCGTCGGCACCCCGTCGGCCATCCTGTCGCTCCCCTTCCAGCCGACACCTTGACGCATCATCATGTCGCAGGCGGCTGACGGAGGTCGCCGAGTTCGACCGGTTTCGGACCGGCCCGTGGCCAAGACGTTACCCACCCCGCCGCCCTGGGCCCGGGCCGCCCGCGGACACCGCGGCGCCGGCGCCCGGCGGTGCCGCGCGGCGCCGGGCGGGCACGCAGCGCGGCCGGGCGGACACGGATCAGGGCTGTCGTTCCCGGCCGGGCCGGTGCACGCTGGACGGAACGGGGGGCTCGACGAGGAGGCGCCCGATGCCCGTGCCGGTCCCCGGTCCCGCGGTCGCCGCGCCGACGGTCGCCGTCGCGGGTCCGGCCCGGTACGTCGCGGATCCGGCCCTGGCGAGCCGGGGCCGGTCCGGGCCCGCGGTCACCGCGCCGACGGCTCCGGGGGCGCGCGGCCCGTCCCCGGTGCGGGTCTCCCCCGGCACGACGCGCCGTCGTACGCCCCGCGCGCGGCTGGGGAAGCAGGCGGGACGCCGGGTGCCTAGAGTGGGAAGGCACAGCGGCTGCTCGGCTCCGCGGGCGCTGTCCCCTCCTTCGGGAGCTCACGGGAGTCCACGAATGAACGATGCGCAGACCGCGGCGGCCGACGGTGAACGATCACCGGTGGACCTGCACCTGGCCGTGCCGGAACTGACCGACCGCCTGCTCGGACGCGCCGCCGGTGGACAGTGGCTGGACGCCTTCCTGCTGAGCGCCGGGCTGGTCCAGGTCGTCGAGGACGTGCTGGAGGGCACCGCATGGCGTCCCCGCCGACTGGTGGAGCACCTGGCGAAGGGCGGCCGGCCCGGCGCGGTCGGCGCGGCCCGGGCCGGGCTGCGGACCGCGACCGGACTGTGGCTGGCCGCGCCGCCCGCACGCCGGCTGCACGCGTGGTGCGGGCGGGCGGGAGCGCTGCGCGACCGCCTGGCCCTGCGGGCCCTCCTGGAGGCCGCACCGGCGGGGGATCCGGCACCGGACGGCCCCGACGGCGCCGGCCCGGCCGCCGACCTGCTCGCCGAACTCGCCGCGGCGGTGGCCGGGTTGGCCCGGTTGCCCGACGCCCGCATGCTGCTCGCCGGGGCGGTCCAGCGCCCCCCGGCCTGCTTCCGCAGCTTCGACCAGCACCCGCAGGACTGCGTCGCGCTGGCCCGGCTGGTCGACGCCCGCCACCCGGACCCCCACCGCCCGGTGCTGGTCCTCGGCGTGCGCACCTCCGGCAGCTACCTCGCGCCGCTGCTCGCGGCGCAGCTGCGCCGGCTCGGCCACCGGGCGGTGACGGTCGGCACCACGCGTCCGGGCGCGGCGCTGCTGCCGGGACGGATGTCGGTGGTGCACGACCTGCGGCGCCGGGGCGGCCTGCTGCTGCTCGTCGACGACCCGCCGGTGACCGGCGGGTCCCTGGCGGGCCTCGCCGCGCAGGCGGTCCGCGGCGGCTTCGACCCGGCGTCGGTCGTCCCGGTCCTCGCGACCCTCGACGACGCGGGCGCCCTGCCGCCGGCCCTGCACGGCCTGCCCTGCGTGGTCCTGCCGGGCCGCGACTGGCACGTGCGGAGGCTGCTCTCCCCCGGGGCGCTGACCACCCTGCTGCCCTCCGTGCTGCCGCCCGGCCGACAGCTGCTCGACCTGTCGGTCGGCCCGCAGGGGCCGCTCTCCCGCCGCTCGCACCTGTCGGTCGTCTGCTATGCCCGCACGGCCGGGCCGGACGGCGGGGTGGACGGCGGGGTGGAGGACGTGCCGCTGCTCGCCGAGTGGACCGGCGTCGGCTACTTCGGGGCGTACGCGCCCGCGGTCGCCGGGGCGCTGGCCGGTCTGGTCCCGCGTCCGCTCGGCTTCGCCGACGGCGTGCTCGTCCGGGCCCTCCCGACGGCCGTCCCGGGCGGCGGACCTGCGGACGGACCCGCCGACGGGCCGTCGGACCGGGCGGCGAACGGGTCGTCGGCCGGGTCGTCGGACCGGCGGGTCGTCCCGCCCGCCGAGGTCGCCCGGTACGTGGCCGCCCGGCAGCGCCTGCTGGCCGTCCCCGCCGACCGGAGCCTGCGGCTGGCCGGGCGCGACCCCGTCTGGGAGGCCGCCGCCCGCCAGCTCGCGCCCGCCTTCGGGCGCCTGCACACCGTGCTGCGCCCGGCCCTGCTCGACCCGCTGACCCGCGCCCTGCTGGCCTCCGACCGCCCCTGCGTGACCGACGGCCTGACCGCGCGTCACCGCTGGACGGCCGACGGCGCCGGCGGCTGGCACAAGACCGCGTACGCCGACGGTGCCTTCGGCCACCTCAACCTCGCCAGCTACGACGCCGCCTACGACCTCGCCGGCGCGGCCGGCGCCGCCGACGGCCCAGAGCGCGGCCCTGACGAGGGCCCAGAGCGCGGCCCCGACGACGGCCTGGTCCCGGCCCCGCCGGACGAGGACGCGGAGCTGCTCGCCGAGTACCGCCGCGCCACCGGCGAGGAGGTCTCCGCCGCGCGGTGGTGCCTGCTGCGGCTCGTCCAGGCCCGGCACACCGCCCTCCAGGACGGGCTGGAACCCACCGAACGCACCCGCGCCGAAGCCCGGCGGGCCCAGGCCCGGGCGGTGCAGCGCTTCCTCGCCGGCGTCTACCTCGCGGACCTGGTCGAGGAGCCCCACGGCCCCTGTTGCGTCCTCGACGTGGACGGCGTCCTGGAGTCCGACGTCCTCGGCTTCCCCGCCTCCTCCCCCGCCGGCATGCTGGCGCTGCGCGCCCTGCGCGCCCACGGCTACCGCACGGTGGTCGCCACCGGACGCTCCGCCCCCGAGGTCGCGGACCGCTGCGCCGCCTACCGGCTGCCCGGCGGGGTCGCCGAGTACGGGGCGGTCCTGGTCGACGCGGCGACCGGCGGCACCGAGGTCCTGCTGGACGACGGGCGCCGCCGGGCCGGTGACGGCGGGCTGCGCGGCCGGCTGGCCGCCCTGGAGCCGCCCGCCGTCACCGACCCGCTCGCCCGCTGGTGCGTCCGCGCCTCCGTCCGCGCGCCGCGGGACGGCCGACGCCGCGCCCTGGCCCCGGAGACCGTCGCCGCCCTCCTCCGCGAGGCGCCGTTCGGCGAGCTCTTCACCACCGTCCCGGGCCGGGCCCAGACCGACTTCGTCCCGCACGGCACCGGGAAGCTCGCCGGGACCCGCGCCCTGCTGGCCCGGCTCGGCGCCGACGGCCCGCCCGCCCTGGCCGTCGGCGACGGCGTCGCCGACGTGGACCTGCTCGGCTGGGCCGCGACCGCCGCCGCCCCGGCGAACGCCGAACCGCCGGTCAGGGTGGCCGGCGTCCCGGTGGCCCGCCACGCCTACCAGGCCGGGCTCGCCGACGCCGTGGGGCGGCTGATCGGGCACCGCCCGGGCGGCTGCTCGCGCTGCCGGGCGCCGCGGCCGCCCGCCGACGCCCGCGCGCTGCTGGCCCTCCTCGCGGTCCCGGAGGCCGGCCGGGCGGGTGCGCCGCTGCGCCTCGCCCGGCTCGCCGGACAGGCCGCGCGCAGCGTGGCGGCCGCACCGACCCACCGGGGCCCGGGCAGATGAGCCCGGCGGCGCAGAGGCCGGACCGCACCCCCGGGCCGCACGGCACCCGGGTCCGGTCCCTGCTGCCGCCCGCCCTCCACCGGTACGCGCCGCTGCGGCGGCGGCCCGCCCGGCTGCCGCTCTCCCCGCGGGCCCTGCTGCCGCTGCGCCGTCCGCTGCTGGTCTACGGCCCGGCCGACCGGCTGAAGGCCCGCCGGATCGCCCGCCGACTGGAACTGGACGGCACCCACACGCTGCGGCCCGGGCCCCCCGGGCTGACCGACGTCCTGGTGCTCTCCCTCGACGCCCCGGGCCGGGACCGGCTGGCGGTCAAGCACGCCCGCACCGGCCCGGCCGTCACCTCGCTCGACCACGAGTGGCGGGTGCTGGAGGCGCTCGCCGCCGACGAGCGGCTCGGCAGCTGGCGCGCCCTCGTCCCCGCACCCGTCCGCCGGGCCCTGACCGGCCCGCTGCCGCTGATCACCGAGACCTGGCTGCCCGGCACCACCGCCGACCGGCTGCTGCCCACCGGCCCGGGCCCGGACCGGACCGTCGCCGAGCACGCGCTCACCACCATCGCCGGACTGCACCGGGCCACCGGGCGCACCGAGACCGCCACCGGCCGGCTGGTGGCCTGGGTCGACGAGCCGCTGGACGCGCTCCGCGCCGGCATCCCCTGGTGCCGCACCGGGACCGGCGCCGTCGGGCTGGCGCGCGTGCGCGCCCGGCTGCGCGCCGGACTGGCCGGCGCCGAGACCACCGTCGCCTGGACCCATGGCGACTTCCACCCCGGGAACGTGCTGCTCGACGAGCCGACCGGCCGGGTCACCGGCGTGATCGACTGGGGCGGCGCCCGGCCGGACGGCCCCTGCGCCATCGACGCCTACACCTTCGTGATCGCCCTGACCTGCCGCCGCGAGCGCCGCCAGCTCGGCAGCACCGTACGGGAGATGGTGCGCCGCGGCGCACTGCCCGGACCGGACCTCGCCCTGCTCGACCGCACCCGCGCCGACCTGGTGGACCTGCGCCGGGACGGCCCGGCCGGACCCCCGGACGGCGCCGTGCTGCCGCTGCTGACCTGGCTGTGGCACATCGTGTCGAACGTGACCAAGGCCCCCCGCTACGCGCGCAGCCACTGGTGGGTGACCCGCAACGTGACCCCGCTCCTGGAGGAGGCAGCCACATGGCCGGCGACCCGGTCGTGACGCCGCTGTCGGCGTCCCGGACCCGCCCGTCCGACGGGACGACGCACCGCCGCCCCGGGTGGACGGCGCGGCTGCCCGCGCTGACGGCACGCGCCCTGCTACCGGTCTCGCTGTTGCTGTGGCTGCTGTCACTGCGCAGCGTCGACCTGGACCGGATGGGCGACCTCGGCCTGCTGCAGGTGCTCCCCGTCCTGTACTGGGTCGCGGCGGGCCTGCTGACCGCCGGCTTCGTGCTCGCCCTGCGGATCCGCAGACTCCGCCAGTGGTGGCTCGCCGCCTACGTCCTGGCCCTGATCGCGGTCGTCCACGCCACGCCGACCCTTCTCTACGCCAACCTGCGCTACTCCTGGGCCTGGAAGCACGTCGCGGTGATCGAGGCGATGCTGCGCCACGGCGGGGCGGTGCCGCACGCCGGCCTGCTGGACCCGTACAACCAGTGGCCCGGGTTCTTCGTCCTGAACGGCCTGCTGCTGCGGGTCACCGGCCTGCACTCGGCGCTCGGGTACGCGAGCTGGGGACCCCCGCTGTTCAACGCGCTGCTGCTCGCCCCACTGCTGCTGCTCTACCGGACGATCAGCTCCGACCGGACGCTGGTGTGGGGCGCCGTCTGGATCTACTTCTCCTGTTCCTGGGTGGGCCAGGACTACTTCTCCCCACAGGCCTTCGCGCTGGTGCTGTACGTCACGGTGATCGCCTCGGTGGTCCGTCGGCTGCCCGACCGGAACGTCGCGCGCGCGCCAGGCCGGGCGCCGCCGGGCGGGGCTCACCGGTCCGCGGCGCCCGCGGCGGGCAGCGGCGCGGCCGGCGGGTGGGGGCCGCTGCGGCTGCCGATGGTCCTGGTGCTGGAGGCCGCGATCGTCTGCTCGCACCAGCTCACCCCGCTGATGCTGATCAGCTCGCTGGCCGTACTGGCGGTGCCGCGCCGCAACCGCAGGGTGGTCCTGCCCCCACTGCTGGCCGCGGTCGCGATGACGGCGGTGTGGGATGCCACGGTGGCACGGCCGTACCTGGCCGCCAACCTCGGCCAGTTCGTCCGGGCGCTCACCACGCCGGACTCCAACATCACCTCCGGGTTCGCCAACCTCGGGATCGCCTCGGCGGACCAGATGATGGTCGACTGGATCGACCGGGGGCTGTCGGCCACCGTGGTCCTGCTGGCGGTGATCGCCGTCATCCGCCGCCCCTGGGTCCGGCGCACCCCGGTGCCCTGGCTCGCGCTGGCCCCGCTGCCGCTGCTGGCTGCCAACAGCTACGGCGGCGAGATGCTCTTCCGCACCTACCTGTTCGCGCTGCCCGCCACCGCGTTCCTGGTGGCCGCGCTCGTCCTGCGGCCCACGCCGCGGCCACGGCTGCGCTCGGCCTGCTCGCTGGTCCTGCTGCTGGCCCTGCTGGGCGGGCTGTTCTTCGGCTACGACAGCAAGGAGCGGATGAACCGGTACACCGGCGCCGAGGTCGCTGCGACGCAGCAGCTGTTCGCGGCGGCGCCACCGTACTCGGTGGTGGTGTCCGTGACCGGGAGCGTGCCGGGGATCTACGGCCACTACGAGGACCACCCCCAGGTGCGGCTGGCCGAGACGAGCGAACCGACCCGGAAGCTGTTGACGAAGGATCCGCTGGACGGGCTGGAGGCCGCGGTCAGCTTCACCCATCCGGGGGTACCCGCGTACCTGATCCTGAACCGGGCACAGACCGCCGAGACCTCGCTGACCGGCGTGCTGCCGGCGGACACGGTGGACCGGCTGTCCGACGCGGTCTCCCGGACCCCGGGCTTCGAACTCGTCTACCGGAACGCCGACGCCGTGGTCTACCGGTTCATCCCCAACCCGCTGCCCGGCCAGGTCACCCCATCCGCCGCACCGGCCGCCGCACCGGTCGGCCAGCCGCCCGCGCAGTCCTCCCTCCGGCCGGGAGGCGGCCCGTGAACAGCAACCCGTCCACCACCGACTTCCGGCTCGGCTGGGCCCTGGCCGCCTCCGGCTGGGTGGCGCTCGCCGTCTTCGCGCTGGCCGACGCCAACCCCGTCCGGGTGGCCGTGGCCACCGTGTTCCTGCTCTGCTGCCCGGGGCTGGCGGCCGTACGGTCGGCCCGGCCGCGGCTGGCCGCGAGCGGCGCGCCGATGGGGCGACTGGAGTCCTGGGTGATGGTGGTGGCCCTGAGCCTGGCCATCGACACGGTGATCACCGTGGCCTTCTTCCTGACCGGCGGGTTCATCAGCGGCTGGGCGCTGGCCGCGGTGGCCGGCGCCACCACGCTGCTGGCACTGCCGCTGTGCCTCCCCCGCGGCCGAGGTCCGGACGCTCCACCCCCGGGCGGCGACCCGCGTGCCCCGGAGCCGGACGAGGCCGGGGAGAACGGCGACGGCGGGGAGAGCGACGGCGGGACCAACGACGGCGGGGCGGAGAACGGTGGGGAGGAGAACGACGACAGGGCGGACGGTCGCCGGGCGGGCACCGCTCGGCGCGCCGACCGGCGACGGCGGCGCGGGGCGAGCGGGGCCGCGCTGGCGGGTCTGCTGCTGGTCGCCGGGTGCACAGCGGGCGGCGGGGGCGGCGCCGCGTCACCGTCGGCCCCGGGGAGCGCCGGTGCGGGCAATGCCCCCGGTTCCTGGCACCTGGCCTTCCAGGACGTGTTCGACGGCGACCGGCTCAACCGCTCGAACTGGACCACCTGCTACGACTGGAACCAGGACGGTTGCACCAACGCCGGCAACCACGAGCTGGAGTGGTACCGCCCGCAACAGGCCACGGTGGACGACGGCAGGCTGACGCTGACCGCGAACCGGTCGGCCACCAAGGGCAGCGACGGCAAGACCTACCCGTGGACCTCCGGCATGGTCTCCACCGGCCGGGACTCCTGGAACGCGCAGCCCCGGCACACCTTCACCTACGGGTACTTCGCCGCCGCCGTGCGCATTCCCCCCGAGGAGGGCATGTTCCCCGCGTTCTGGCTCCTACCCGAATCCCGTACCACCCCGCCGGAGGTCGACATCGCGGAGTTCATCTCCACCACCCAGTACGTCCAGATGACCGTGCACTTCACCGGGCCGAACGGCGAGGACAAGGACCAGTGGGAGCGCTACGGCCCGCAGGACTTCCCGGCGGACTACCACGTGTTCGCGCTCGACTGGGAGAGCGACTCGCTCACCTGGTACGTCGACGGCGTGCAGCGCTACCGGGTGACGGAGCCGGAGAAGATCCCGCACGTGCCGATGGAGGTGCTGCTCGACCTGGCCGTCGGGTACCCGAGTGCACCGCCGCAGAACGTCGACTCGGCCCGCATGACGGTGGACTGGGTCCGGGTCTGGCAGCACTGATCCCCCGCCCCGGCAGCGCTGACCCCGCTCGGGAACCGGCGGGTCGGGAACCGGCGGGTCGGGAACTGCGGGTCAGGAACCGGCGGGTCAGGGACCGGCGGGTCAGGGACCGGCGGGCGGCCCGCCGGCCGGGCTGCCGAGGCCGGCCCGCAGCCTGCGGTAGGCGCGCCAGCCCTTGGTGCGCAGGCGTTCCGGGAACGGGGAGACGGGTGCGCCGGTGCCCTCGACCCACTGGCCGAACAGCCGGCGCGGGGTGTCCCGGCGCACCATCAGCCGGGCGATCCGCAGCGGTTCGTCGGCCGAGGAGCTGAAGGCGTCGGCGACGGCGCAGGCGCTGGTCCAGCCGGCCTCCTGGACGCAGTGGCGCACGGCCGGGCTGGAGTAGCCGTGCGGGTAGGCGAAGGAGTCGACCGAGTGGCCCAGCAGGTCCTCCAACTGCTCCTTGCAGCCCCCCACCTCCTCGCGCAGCCGCCGCCGGGAGACGGTGTCGAGCTGGGGGTGGGTGCGGGAGTGTCCGCCGATCTCGATGCCGAGCGCGTCGAGGTTGGCGAGCTGGCGCCAGCTGAGCATCTCGGCGGGCGGCAGCAGGCTGCCCTCGGCGGAGTGGCCCGGGGTGTGCAGGGCCCCGGTCGTGACGAACAGGGTGGCGGGCAGGTCGCGTTCGCCGAGCAGGGGGGCCACGGTCCAGTAGAAGTCGGCGAAGCCGTCGTCGAAGGTGAGCACCGCGCAGTGGTCCGGCATCGCCGGTCCGCCGCGCAGGGCGGTGACCAGGCGGTGCAGCGGGACCACCATCCGGCCGGCCGCGGCGAGCCGGTCGAGGTGCTCGGTGAAGACCCTCGGCGTGACGGCGAAAGGGGCGATCCACTCGGGCGGGTCGTCGCTGACCGAGTGGTACAGGAGCACCGGGACGACCGGTGTCACGGCCCGCCTCCGGGTCGTCCCGGCGCCTCTCCGGCGGCCGGTGCGACGGATCCGGACGGCGCGGCCGACGCGGTGGACGCCGACGTCACGGCCGACGCGGTGGACCCGGAGGGCACGGCCGAGGGGGCGCGCCCGGCCCGGGGTGCCGTGCCGGGCGCAGCCGTCCCGGCCCCACCGGGCCCGCCGGACCCGGACCCGGACCCGCCGGACCGCGGCACGAGTGCCCGGACGCGGCCGAGCGCGTACCCGGCCACGGTGAGCGCCACTCCGGCGACCAGTGCGCCCGCGCGTCGCGGTCCGCCGCCGCCGGGGCGCAGGCAGCCCACGAGCGCGAGCGGCACGGTCGAACGCAGGTAGCTCCGTTCGCTGGCGAGGGCGGCGCCGGCCCCGCGGTGGCGGGCCACCGCGGCCTTGGACCAGCCCTCGGCGTAGCAGCGGGAACGGAAGTAGGCGAAGGCGGCCCGGCCCGGCGGCACGTGGTGGTGGACGACGGCGGCCGGTTCGTGCAGCAGCACGGCCCGGGGGTGGCGCTCGGCGAGGCGGAGGCAGAACTCGGTCTCCTCGCAGCCGAGGGGGCGGGTGCCGACGCGGCCCAGGTCGGTGCGGAAGCCGCCGACGGCGAGCGCCTCGCGGCGGCGGAAGGACATGTTCGCGCCGATGAAGTTCCGCACCGGGCTGCGGTGGACGGGCAGCCCGCGGTAGGAGCAGCCGACCACCCAGTCGAACTCGGGCGGGAACCAGTCCGGCCGGGTGCCGGCCTCCCAGCGGGCCACCACCAGGCCCCCGACGCCGTACACGTCCGGGTCCCGGTAGGGCGCGCACAGGCGGACCGTCCAGTCGGGTTCGGCGGCCGCGTCGTCGTCGAGGAAGGCGACCACCTCGTGGCGGGCGGCGCGCACCCCGGTGTTGCGTGCGCCGGACAGGCCGCGCCGCTCCCGGTTGGTGAGGACCCGCACGTCGGGGAACGCCGCCGCGGCCCGGCGGGCGAGGTCCGGGCAGTGGTCGACGACCAGTACGACCTCCTCGGGCGGTTGCCGCTGGGCGCGCAGGGAGTCGATCGCCTCGCACAGGTCGGCCCAGCGGTCGAGCGTGTAGGCGCACACGATGACGGACAGGCCCGGGGTGTTCACGGCCGACTCCGTTCGGTTGTCGGGAGCCACCGCGGCAGGGCGCACAGCAGCGGCACGGCGAGGACGGTGGCGGCGATCAGCCAGGCCAGACCGACGCCGACGAGGCCGAACAGCGGCAGCAGCCAGACCGTCAGACCGAGCACGAGGACGCAGTAGGCCCCCTGCAGGGCGATGATCGGGCCCAGTCGCTGCCGGGCCCGGGCGGTGTCGACGGCGACGCTGAGCACCAGGTGCGGCACGGCGGACAGGGCCAGGAGCCGCAGCAGGGCGGTGCCGTGGTCGGCGTAGTCGGAGCCGAACAGCGACAGCAGCCACGGCGCGGCCACGACGGTGACGAGCACGCCGGCCACGACCAGGGCCCCGGCGTGCCGCAGCACCCGGCGGCCGTGCTCGGCCAGCCGGCCGGGCGCCCCGGCGGACTCGACGATGAGCGAACTGCCCATGTTGAGCCCGACGAGGTAGAAGGTGTAGGCGATCACCCAGGCGAGCGAGTAGTAGGCGATCTGCTCCGGCCCGAGGGTGTCCAGGACGACCAGCGGGACGACGGTCGCCGCGGTCAGCCGCAGCAGGGCGCCGAGGTAGTCCGCGGTGGCGTAGCGGGCGAGCCGCGGCACGGCGCTCGTGGCGCTGCGGCCGGGGGCCCGGGCGGGCAGGATCCGGCGGAAGAGCACCGTGTTGGCGGTGACCAGGGCGACCAGCAGGGCTCCGGCCCAGGAGATCAGGATCCCGGCGTGCAGCGCCCAACCCGCCAGGCCGGCCAGCAGCACGATCTTCGCGACGGCGAACAGGGCGTTCTCGCCGAGCACCCAGCCCGGCCGGCGCAGGCCGGTCAGCGCACCGTCCTGGAGGACGAACAGCGTGTAGCCCGCGGTCATCGCGAGGAAGGCGAGGGCGACCGGCGGGCTGCGCAGGAAGCCGAGGTCCGGTGCGACCACCGGGACGAGGACGAGGAAGAGGCTCCCGACCACCACGTTGGCGGCCGTGGCGATCAGGTAGCAGCGGATCAGCAGGGTCCGGGTGCCCTGGCCGGCCGCGGGCACGAAGCGGATCAGCACGTCGGCGAGGTTGAGCTGGCCGATCTCGGAGATCAGCGTCGCGGCCGTGAGTACGGCGTAGCTGAGCCCGACGAACTCCGCGCCGTACCAGCGGGTGGCGAGCATCCAGAAGACCGCGCCGAACCCTGCCGTGAGGACCGAACTGGCGGTCAGTACGTGCCCGTTGCGCAGCAGCGGCTCACCGGCGGTCGCGGCGCGCACCCGGGCCCGCAGCAGGGCCGGGTACGAGCACTCGCAGGGCAGCGGCAGCGGGCAGGAGCACGCGGGACGGCCTCCGGCGGGCGCGACGGCGGGCACGGCGCGCGCGGACACGGGCCGTTCACCTCGCCGTCCGGCTCGCGGCCCGGGCACTGCGCAGGCTGCGCGCGTAGCCGAGCGGCCCGTAGACCAGGCCCTGGAGTTCGAGCCGGGCCAGCCGCCTGCCGGGGCGGCGGCCCGCCGCGCCCGGGTCCGGCCGGGTGCGTGCGCGGCGGACCGCGTACCGGATGCCGCCGGGGAGGCGGCGCAACAGGGCGGGCAGCATGGCGGGTTCGTGGTGCAGGGCGGCGGCGAGGTAGGCGCCGAAGCCGGCGCCGTAGCCGAAGGCCTGGGCGGGAACGGCGTCCATGGTGCGCCGGTGGCGGTGCCAGACGATGGCGTCCGGCGCGTAGGCGAGGGCGTGGCCGGCGACCAGGATGCGGAAGAAGGAGAGCAGGTCGTCGCCGCCGCGGGCGGGGGTGCCGGTGCCGGTGGCGGGGTCGAAGCCGCCGAGGGCGCGCAGCGGGGCGGTGCGGAAGGCCATGTTGGCGCCGGAGCCGAAGCGTCCCGCGGCGAAGGGGAAGAGCGGGTCGGCGGGCCCGTCGGCGAGGGTCCAGGTCCGGGCGGCGAAGCCCTTGGCGAAGCCGCCGTGGCATTCGAGGGCGGCCTGGGCCGGGGTGTCGAGCTCGGCGGGCAGGATCAGGCCGGTGACGCACCCGATCCGCCCGTCCTCGGCGAAGGTCTGGGCAAGGGCGGCGATCCAGCCGGGGTCGGCGAGGGTGTCGTCGTCGGTGAAGGCGGTGATCTCGCCGCGGGCGGCGGCGAGCCCCGTGTTGTGGGCCCGGGCCAGGCCCGCCACCGGCTCGCGCAGGTAGCGGACCCGGCCCCGGTACCGGTCACGGACCAGGCGTTCGGCGGTGTCGTCGGCAGGGGCGTTGTCCACGACGATGACCTCGAACCGCGGATAGCCGTTCCGCAGCAGGGAGTCGAGGCACGGTCGCAGCAGGCCCGCCCGGTTGTGAGTGGCGACGACCACGCTGACCGTGACCGGGTCCGCGGGCACCCGGGCGCGGCCGACCCGACCGGGACGCGCCGCGGGTGTCGCGGTGGACAGGGCGGGAACGCGAAGTTCCCGGTGAGCGGCGTCGACCAGCGCCCGACGCAACGCGGCGCTCTGGCCGGCTGCCCCGGTGGCCGTGACCAGCCCGAGCGGGTGTCCGTGCAGCCGCACCAACGCCAACACGCGTCCGTCCGGGGCGGCAGCACCGAGACCGCCGGGCGAGCGCAGCCCGCTCGGTTCGTCCAGGTCCAGGTCGACGACGCGGATGGGGGTGTGGAGCGAGTTTCGAGCGGCGGGGCGCGGGCAGGCTGCTTCGGTGCGCCGGTCGGTGCCATTCATCAGTGCTCCCCCGCGGGGGCGTTCGCCGGGGACCGGGCGCCGGGACGCTCGGCGATCAGGGTCCTCAGCACCCGGCGGCCGTCGGAGACGGCGTGGAGGTGCGAGCGACCGCTGCGGCGGGGGAGTTCCAGGCTCGGCACTTCGGCGATCCGCAGCCCGGAGCGCAGCGCGTGCGCGGTCATCTCGGCCTCGATCTCGAAGCCGGTCGAGCGCAGGTCGAGCGCGTCCAGGAAGGAGCGGCGGAAGGCGCAGTAGCCGTAGCACAGGTCGGTGAGGCGCGCGTCGTACAGTCTGTTGACGACGGCGAGCAGGGCCCGGTTGCCGAGCGAGCGGATCCGGGTGAAGTCGAGCGAGCCGCCGCCGGCGATGCAGCGCGAGCCCTTGACGAAGTCGAACCCGTTGTCCAGGAAGTGCAGGAAGTGCGGGATCTCGCCGGGCCACATGGAGCCGTCGGCGTCCATCATGACGATGTACTCGCCGGTCGCGGCGGCGAACCCGGTGCGCAGGGCGTTGCCCTTGCCGGCGCCGCGCTGTTGGACGCTGCGGACCGTCGGCAGGCAGTACTGGGCCATCGGGAGGGTGGCGTCGCTGGACGCGCCGTCGACCAGGATGACCTCGTCGACGCAGCGGGGGATCTGTTCGAACACCCAGGGGATGTTGCGGGCCTCGTTGTGGGCCGGGATCACCAGGCTGACCGTATGGGTGGTGACGACGCCGTCACCGGCGCGGCGCATCGGGCGGTCCGTACGGCGGCGGCCGGTGCGGTCCTCGGCCCGCCGCTTCTGGTCGTCGGCGCGCCGGTTCGGGTGGCCCTGCGCGGCCCGGCCGTCGACCGAGGGGGCGGGCGCGGGCGCGGCGGACACGACGGGGAGGGCGGTCGGCGCGACGACTGGGACGGCCGGGGCGGCGGAGGCGGCGGCCGGCGCGGGGGCCGGGGAAGGAGCCGGGCGGACGGCCGCCTCCGGTGAGTGGCCGGGTGGCCCGTCGGCTTCGGCGTCCGCCGGGGCGCCGGTCGACCCGTCGGGCGGGGCGTCGGGTGCCCGGCAGCCCGGGCCGGTCTGATCGGGCTCGGAGCCGGGGCTCCGGGCAGGGCGGGAGTGTGCGTTGGGGGGCATGAGAATGCTCATCTGAGCGGCCTCTCGGAGGGAGGCGGCGGGCGGGCGCCGGCGGCGCGGCCCCTGCTGTCCGGTGAACGGGCGACCGGTGCGGGCGGATACGCGCGGGTCGAGCCCGGTGAGGAAGCCCGGGGGCGGAACCCAAGGGCTGACGATGGAGAGCGCTGTGACGGCCGAAGGGGGTGCGCACCGCCGCGGTGCTCCCGGCGCCCGGAGGCGCCGATCGTACGAACTGGCCGAATGCTCCTCCCACACCCTCGAGTGAAAGGTGGCCAGGACCCCATCCTCCGCCGGTACTGACAGTCACGTCAAGGGGCTTCTGCCCGCTTTTGTCGCTACTTTTGGTGACAATCAGTGAAATTTGGGCGGTGTGGCGCCCCGACGGGACTGCTGAGCGCCGTCGCGTTCGGGCGCCTGGAGGCCGGGGCGGCCCACCCGGGCCGCCGCAGGCACCCCGGGGATCGGGAACTCGGGGCCGCCCGGGGTCACCCGGGCCCGGGAAGGCCGCGGGAAGGCCCGGGTGGATCCAGGCGGGCCCGCGGCAGGGCCAGGAGGACCTCAGCCCTCGACCGGACGACCCTTCGGCTCCTCCACGATCCGCCGGGCGATCTCGTTCGGCCGCACCGGGCGGCCGAAGTGCCAGCCCTGCGCCCAGTCGCAGCCGATGGTCCGCAGCCGCTCGGCGTCCCTGGCGGTCTCCACGCCCTCGGCAGTGACGTTCAGCCCGAGCGCGTGCGCCATCGACACCAGCCCGCTGACGATCCGCCACCCGGTGGACTCGTCCTTCCCCGGTTCATGCAGGTCGCCCACGAAGGACCCGGCGATCTTCAGGCCGGAGACCGGCAGGTCGCGCAGATAGGCCAGGTTGGACCAGCCGGTGCCGAAGTCGTCGACGGCCAGCGACACCCCGAGGTCGACCAGCCCGTGCAGGGTGCGCAGCGCCTCGTCCTCGGGCCCGACCACGGTCGACTCGGTGATCTCCAACTGCAGCCGGGCGGGGTCGAGTCCGGTGCCGTCCAGGATCCGGGCGAGGTCGGACACCAGCCCGGCACTGCGGGCCTGACGGACCGCCAGGTTGACGTTGAGCTGCGGCGCCGCGTCGCCGAACCGCTTGATCCAGTCCGCGGCCTGACCGCACGCCTGCTCCAGCACCCAGCGGCCGAGCGGCATGATCAGCCCGGTCTCCTCGGCGGTGGTGACGAACTCGTCCGGGCCGAGCACGCCGAGCTGCGGGTGGCGCCAGCGCACCAGCGCCTCCACGGCGGCCAGCCGGCCGTCGGCGAGGCGGTACAGCGGCTGGTAGTCGATGAAGAACTCGCCGCGGTCGAGGGCGGCGGGCATCCGCACCGACACCGCGTAGCGGCTGACCGCGCGGGCGTTCTCCTTGGGGTCGAACAGCGTCCAGCGGCCGCGGCCGGCCTCCTTGGCGCGGTACAGCGTGAGGTCGGCGGCGCGGACGGCGGCGCCCGGGGTCGTGGTGGACACCCGCCGCTCCAGCACGCCGACGCTGGCCCCCACGGCGAGCTTGTGGTCACCGATCAGCACCGGCCCGGCCAGCGCCTTGAGCACGGACTTCGCGGCGGCCACCGCCTCCTGCTCGCCCCGGCACTTCTCCAGCAGGACGACGAACTCGTCGCCGCCGAGCCTGGCCACCAGGTGGCCGAGCGGCGTCAGGGCGGCCTTCAGCCGGGCGGCGACCGCGGACAGCAACTGGTCGCCCATGTCGTGGCCGAGGCTGTCGTTGACCACCTTGAAGCCGTCGAGGTCGACGTAGCAGAGGCCGAAGCGGGCACCCGGCTCCGGGTCCTCGAACAGCTTCTCCAGCCGCTCGAAGAAGGCCGCGCGGTTGGGCAGCCCGGTCAGCGGGTCGTGGGTCGCCTGGTGACGCAGCCGCTCCTGGAGCCGGTAGCGGTCGGTGACGTCCTCCAGCATCGCCACCTGGTACTGCGGGGTGCCGTCGTCGTCACGGATCAGCGAGACGGTCAGATGGGTCCAGACCACCTCGCCGTCCTGGCGGTAGTACGGCTTGTCGAACTGGAAGTACTCGCGCTTGCCGCTGATCAGCTCCTCGTACGCCTCCCACACGCCCGGGGTGTCCTCGGGGTGCACGAGGTCGCCGACCCGGCGGCCGATCATGTCCGCGGGGCCCGCGCCGAACAGCTCCTGCAGCGCCTTGTTGACGGCCATGATGTTGCCGTCGGTGTCGCCGATGCCGATGCCGATCGCGGCGCTCTCGAACAGTGCGCGGAACCGGGCCTCGGAGGCGCGCAGCGCCCGTTCGGCCTCCTTGCGGGCAGTGTCGGCGGCGGTGCGGATCGCCTCCTGCTCGCGCAGCGTGCGCTCGCGCAGGGCGGCGGCCCAGCCGGCCGCGAAGGCGCCGGTCAGGACGGGGCCGCGGCCGTCCCCGAGCCGCTGCGCCTGGAGCAGTTCGACGGCCCGGGCCAGCAGCACCGGGTCGGTGAAGTGCGCGTCGACCAGTTCGGCCCCGGCCTGGGTGGCCAGCCGCGGCTCGAAGGGCTCACCCTCCTGGGCGCGGTGCAGCAGCGCGGCGGTGCGGGCGACCAGCCGGTTGAGCAGGTCGGGGTGGACGGCGATGCCGTGGTCGGCCGAGAGCAGCCGGGCCCAGTCCTCGTGGAACCGGTCGGCGCCGCCGGGTGCCGGGACGGTGTTCATCGGCGCGCCCCGGGTCCGCCGTCCGGCCGCGAGGCGCCGTCCGGCCGGGGCCTGACCGCCGTCCGGAAGGCGCCGTCCGGCCGGGGCGTGGCGGGCGCGGTCGGTGCCGCGCGCCGGCCCGTGCCCAGCGGTCTGCTCCCGGCGGCCGCCGCGCGGGGCGGGCGGCCGTCGGTGCGTCGTCCGTCGCGTCCGCTCAAGGGCGGAACCCCACGCCCGCCACCCCGGTCATCCGCTCGGGGTGCTCGCCGACCGACTCCGGCTGATCGGGGCGCCACTGCGGCAGGTAGACCACGCCCGGCTCGACCAGCTCGAAGCCGGCGAACATCGCGGTGATCTGCGCACGGGTGCGCATGGTCAGCGGGGTCGGCGTCATCCGGTAGAGCTTCTGGTGGTCCTCCGCCTGGTCCGGGCGGCCCTCCAGGGAAGCGTGCGAGAGCACCAGCGCGCTGCCGGGCGGGAGGGCGTCGCGGATCACGCCGACCAGCTTCCACGGGTCCTCGTCGTCGCTCACGAAGTGCGCGACGGCCACCAGCAGCACGGCCACCGGCTCGCCCTCCGCCAGCAGCTCGGCCACCTCGGGGCGGGCCAGCAGGTCGTCGACGTCGCGCAGGTCGGCCTGGACGACGGCGCTGGCCCGGTCGTCCTGGAGCAGCAGGCGGCTGTGCGCGACGGCGACCGGGTCGCGGTCCACGTAGACGACCTTCGCCTCGGGCCGGATCGCGCGGGCGATCTCGTGCACCGCGCCGAAGGTCGGGATCCCGGAGCCGATGTCGAGGAAGCGGGTGACGCCCTGCTCGGCGAGGAAGGTCACCGCGCGGCGCAGGAAGGCGCGGTTGGAGCGCATGATCTGCGGCAGCTCCGGCCACAGCGCCAGCGCCTTGCGGGCCATCTCCCGGTCGACCTCGAAGTTGTGCGAGCCCCCGAGGTAGTAGTCGTAGACCCGCGCGGCGTTCGGTTTGTCCAGGTCCGTACCCTCCGGTACCCAGCTCGGTCGCCGCATGCCTGTGACTCCTTCACTCCGGTTGCGGGGAGGCAGTGCCACGAGGGCACTGCTGTGACAGCTGAGACTACAAGCACAGAAGATCCTCCTCCGCACCCCGAACGGGTGCAAGCGGAGTGCCCGGCTCCCGGGGCCTCCGGGCCTCCCCGGCACCCCCTCCTGCGGTGCGGGGCACCGGGGATGCGCCCCACAATGGGCGTGATGACCGGAGGCATCGAGGACTACGCCCTCATCGGCGACCTGCAGACCGCCGCCCTCGTAGGCCGGGACGGATCGGTCGACTGGCTCTGCCTGCCCCGCTTCGACTCCCCCAGCTGCTTCGCCGGACTGCTCGGCGACCGGGACCACGGCTCCTGGCGGATCGCCCCGGCCGGCGCCGCCGAGTGCCACGCCCGCCGCTACCGGGGCGACACCCTCGTCCTGGAGAGCGAGTGGCAGGCCCCCGACGGACGGGTGCGGATCACGGACTTCATGCCGCAGCGCGGCCGGGGCGGACAGCGCGACCCCCAGCTGATCCGGATCGTCGAGGGCCTCGACGGCACCGTCCCGATGCGCGGCGCCCTGCGACTGCGCTTCAACTACGGCCGGATCGACCCGTGGGTCCGGCGCACCGCGCACCACCGGGTCGCCGTCGCCGGACCCGACTCCGCCTGGCTGCGGGTGCCCCCCGGGGTCCACACCTACGGACTGGACGGCGTCACCGTCTCCGAGTTCACCGTCACCGCCGGACTGCGCGTCCCGTTCGTCCTCACCTGGCAGCCCTCCCACCTGACCTCCGCCCCGCGCACCGACCCCGAACAGGCGCTGCTCGCCACGCTCGACCGGTGGCAGCACTGGGCGTCCGGCTGCCGGTACCGGGGCGAGTGGCGCACCGCCGTCCTGCGGTCGCTGCTCACCCTCAAGGCGCTCGCCTACGCCCCCACCGGCGGGATCGTCGCGGCCGCCACCTCCTCCCTGCCGGAGCGGATCGGCGGCACGCGCAACTGGGACTACCGCTTCTGCTGGCTGCGCGACTCCTCGATGACCCTCTCCGCCCTGCTGCGCGGGGGGTTCCGGGAGGAGGCCGCCGCCTGGTGCCGCTGGCTGCTGCGCGCCATCGCCGGAGGCCCCCGCCACGTCCAGGCCGTGTACGGGGTCGCCGGGGAGCGGGTGCTCGGCGAGACCGTCGCCGGCTGGCTGCCCGGGTACGAGGGCTCGCGGCCGGTCCGCTTCGGCAACGCCGCCGTCGACCAGCTCCAACTCGACGTCTACGGCGAGGTGGTGGACACCCTCCACCTCGCACTGCTGGCGGGACTGCCGATGGAGCGGCACGTCTGGACGCTGCTGCGCTCGCTGATGGACCACCTCGAACAGCACTGGCGCGAGCCGGACGAAGGACTGTGGGAAGTGCGCGGCGGACGGCGGCACTTCGTCCACTCCAAGGTGATGTGCTGGGTCGCCGCAGACCGCGCCGTACGGCTCGCCGAGACCACCGGACTGCCCGCGCCGGTCGACCGCTGGCGGGCGCTGCGCGACGCCGTCCACGCCGACGTCTGCGAGAACGGCTACGACCGGAAACGCGGCGTGTTCGTCCAGCACTACGGCGGGCGGGGGCTGGACGCGGCCACCCTGTTCGTGGTCAAGAGCGGCTTCCTGCCGCCGGACGACCCCCGGGTGGTGCGCACCGTGGACGCCGTCCGGGACGGCCTCGACCACGGCGGGCTGGTACGCCGCTACCGGGCCGGGACGAACGGCGACGGGCTGCCGGGCGGCGAAGGCGCCTTCCTGGCCTGCTCGTTCTGGCTCGCCGACGCGCTCGCCGCGACCGGGCGGACGGACGAGGCACGCGCCCTGTTCGCGCGGGTGGTCGGGCTCGCCAACGACCTCGGGCTGCTCTCCGAGGAGTGGGACCCGTACGCCCGCCGCCAACTCGGCAACACGCCACAGGCGTTCAGCCACGTGGCGCTGGTCAACACCGCCTTCGCCCTGGCCGAACCGGAGTAGCGGCGACGCCGGGGGTGGCGGTGCGAGCCGGGGGTGGCGGTGCGAGCCGGGGCAGGGGTGGCGGTGCGGGCCGGAACGGGTCCGGGAGGCCCGACGCGGGGCTAGGGTGGGGCCGTGGACCCCAACCACTACCGTTTCCAGGGCGTTTGGCGGCTCGCGGCACCGGCACCGGCCGTGTTCGCGGCGCTGGAGGACGTCGGGAACTACCCCCGCTGGTGGCCCGAGATCCTCGACGCCCGGCGGACCGGGGAGGACTCCGGGGAGATGGTGGTGCGCGCCCTGCTGCCATACCGGCTGGTGATCGGCCTGGAGACACGTCGACGCGACCCGGCGACCGGGGTACTGGAGGTCGCGATGCGGGGTGACCTCGACGGCTGGTCGCGGTTCACCGTCGTCCCGGAGACCCCGGAGGCCCCGGCCGGCGGGGGTGCGGGTGAGGGCCGGGCGGGCACCCGGGTGCTGTTCGAGGAGGACACCCGGCCGGGGAAGGCGCTGCTGCGCCGCCTGGCCCTGCCGCTGCACCCGGTGTTCCGGGCCAACCACGCGGTGATGATGCGCCGTGGGCGGCGCGGGCTGGCGGCATACCTGGCGGGCGGCGCGACGGAGGGACACGGCTGACGGATGACGGAGGTCAGCCGACGACTTTCAGCGAACAGATGACAGCTGACAGCTTTCGAAATCTGTCAGCTGTCATCTGTCGGCTGTTCGCCGGTGTCCGTTCGCGGCCGCCGTCGCCCGCGTCACCGGGCCTCCGTCACCCGCCGGCGGCCCGGCGCCTCAGCCCTTCGCCTCCCGGAACAGCCACCGCCGCAGCGCCCGCGTCACCACCGGCAGCGCCGCGTACGTCATCAGCACGCTGATCAGCGGCGCGGTGACCAGCGGCCGGACGGCCACCGGCAGGCCCGTCAGGTGCGGCCCGAGCACGACCGCGGAGACCACGACCAGGGGCGCGATGGCGACGGTCGAGGCCACCGCCATCTTCCAGCGCACCGGCGGGCGGCGCTGTGCGGCACCCGGGGTGGTGGCGAACCAGCCCTCCATCCCGTGGATCTCGTGCCGGTGGACCTCGTGGTGGTGGCCGTCCGCCCTGGCGAAGCAGGCCGCCCGCACCGGGGAGGTCTGCCAGGAGCGGAAGGCCTCGGCGTCGCGGAAGTGCAGCAGCAGGTGCCAGGGGTCGTCCGGCCCGGACGGGCGGAGCAGACCGGTGCCGAGGTTGCCCGCGTGCTCCGTGGCCGCGGCGAGGATGTTCTTCGCCCACAGCTCGAAGGCCTCCTCGAAGCCCGGCTCCACCCGCCGCGCCACGAACAGCGTGAACTCCTCGCCCTGTTCGTCCTGCTCACCGACCGCCCCCCGTGCCGTCGCCGCCATCCCGCAGCCCCTCTCCCCGTGCGTCCGCGTACGTCCCCGTACGTTCCCGTACGCCCCCGTACGTCCCCGTGTGTGCGCCCGCGCGCCTCCGGGGCCGCGAGCCGCCGGGCAGCCTACGGGCCGCCGGGTGATCCGCCCACCCATGCCCGAACCGTGGGACGCGACGGCCCCACCGGGGCTAGCGTGGCCGGAGCGTCCCGACGCACCGGAGGCCCGCCCATGACCCCGACGCCAGACACGCCCGCCACGCCCGCCGGCCCCACCGGCTCCCCGGGCTCCGGCCCCACCGGCTCCGGCTTCGCCCCGGACTTCGGCTTCGACGCCCCCTTCGACCGCACCGGCACGGGAAGCAGCAAGTGGGCCCGCACGGACGGCGTCCCCGGGGTGATCCCGATGGGCC
Source organism: Kitasatospora sp. NPDC059599 (assembly GCF_042735125.1). NCBI lineage: Bacteria > Bacillati > Actinomycetota > Actinomycetes > Kitasatosporales > Streptomycetaceae > Kitasatospora > Kitasatospora sp. NPDC059599. Next base: position 91,751 of record NZ_JBHWCL010000010.1, read on the forward strand.
TCGCCGACATGGACCTCCCCGGCCCGCCCGCCATCGCCGAGGCCCTGCGCCGGCGCGCCGGCCACCGCGCGTACGGCTACACGGTGTGCGATCCGGCCGGCCGCTCGCTGGTGGCCGACTGGTACCGCGCCCGGCACGGCGTCGAGGTCGATCCGGACTGGGTCCTGCTGTTGCCCTGCGGCCCCCGCACCGCCCTGCGCGTCCTGCTGGAGACCGTCGTACGGGGGGCCGAACGGCCGGACGCCGGGGGGACGGCGGCGCCCGTCCTGTTCCCGACACCCGAGTGGGGCGGCTTCGCCCAGCTCTGCCGCGCGGCGCGCCTCGGGTACCGGGAGCTGCCCCTGGCCGCCGGCCCGGACGGCCCGCGGCTCCCGCCCGGGCCGTTCCCCGGCCCCGCCGCCGCCGTCCTGCTCAGCAGCCCGCACAACCCGTCCGCCCGGGTCTGGCCCGCCGACCAGCTGCGCGCCCTGGCCGGTCGGGCCGCGGAGGCGGGCGCACTGCTGGTCTCGGACGAGGTGCACGGCGACCTCACCCATCCCGGTCACGTCCACCCGGTCGCCGTCACCACCGTCGACCCGGCGCACCGGCACCTCGCCGTCACGCTCAACTCGGTCGGCAAGACCTTCAACTGCTCGGGGATCCCCAGCAGTTTCGCCCTGGTCCCGGACCCTGCGCTGCGCACCCGGTTCGCGGACGCCCTGGCCGGCTACGGCCTGTGGGAGGGCGGCCTGTTGGAGCAGACCGTGCAGCGGGCGGCGCTGTGCGAGGGCGGCCCGTGGCTGGACGCGCTGCTCACCCACCTCGCCGCCGCCCGTACCCGGCTCACCGGCGTGCTCGGGCCGGCCGTCAGCTCGGCCCCGCAGGCGTCCTACCTGCTCTGGCTGGACGCCGCCGCCCTCGGGCTGCCGGTTCCGGCCGCCCGCCGGGCGCTGCTGGAGCGCTGCGGCCTGGAGGCCTCCGACGGTACCGACTTCGGCCCCGGCGGCCACGGTTCGCTGCGGTTGAACTACGCCCTGCCGGGCCCGGTCCTGGATGTCGTCCTCGCCCGGCTGGCGCTGCTCGGGCGGCCGGGCGCCGGCCTCCGGTGACCCGGGCATGTGCCGGGGTCACGCACCCCGGGTGAGCGCCCGCGCACAGCCTGCCGAACTCCCCTCCATCACCCGTTCGCCATGCCCCTGACCTGCAGAGACGAACGTTCACACGATTTTTGCGAAGCGCCCCCGCATGCTCCGTAGCAGACTGGGCAAGGTAGACCGGGCCGCAATCGTGATCCCGAGGATGGTGAGTCCGGTGATACCGACATCCCGCACCACTCCGCCCGACCGGCAGAGCACGCCACCACCCCCGACGGGGGTGACCCCGCTGACCGAATCGGGGGCGCGCAGCCACGTGTCGGGCGTCTGTTTCAAGATCGGACCGCCTCGACTGGTGGGTGTCGAGGTCGAGTGGTTCGTCCATGACGATCGATGTCCCACCCGGCCCGTACGGCCGGAACTGCTCCACGCCGCGCTGGAGTCGCTGCCCCTCGGCGGCACCGACGGCACCTCGCTCCCCTCCGGTTCGCGCCTCACGCTCGAACCCGGCGGACAGGTCGAGCTCAGCTCCCCGCCCGCCATCGGCCTCCTGGCCTGCGTCGACGGCACCCGACGTGATCTGACCGCCCTGCGGGCCGCCTTCGCGGCACAGGGCCTGCGACTCACCGGCACCGGGACGGACCCGCTCGCCCGCCCCCGCCGGATGGTGCTGGACCACCCCCGCTACCTCGCGATGGAGCGCTTCTTCGACTCCGCCGGGCCCTGGGGCCGGATCATGATGACCGGTACCGCGTCGGTGCAGGTGTGCCTGGACGCCGGCGAGGCGGACGGCCCGCACGCGGTGGAACGCCGCTGGCAGCTGGTCCACCGGCTGGGCCCGGTGCTGGTCGCCGCCTTCGCCAACTCCCCGCTGCTGGACGGCAGGCCGACCGGCCACCGGTCGACCCGGCAGACCGTCTGGTCCCGGATGGACCCGACCCGCACGCTGGCCCCGGAGCCGGACCACGGCGACCCGCGCGAGGCCTGGGCGCAGTACGTGCTGGACGCCGAAGTGCTGTGCGTGCAACGGCCGGAGGGGCTGCCGTGGACGGCCCCGCCCGGGGTGAGCTTCCGCGACTGGATCCGCGGCGCGGGCGAACGCCCGCCCACGCTCGCCGACCTGGACTACCACCGCACCACCCTCTTCCCGCCGGTGCGCCCCCGCGGCCACCTGGAGCTGCGGATGATCGACGCCCAGCCCGGGGACGGCTGGATGGTGGTCGCCGCGCTGGTCACCGCGCTGCTGGACGACCCGGTGGCCGCCGACACCGCGCTGGCCGCGCTGGAGCCGCTGGACTCCTCCGACCGGGCGGACCGGTCCGGCGGTCCGCGGCCGCCGCGCAGCGACGCCTGGCGCCGCGCCGCCACCCTGGCGGTCGCCGACCGCGAACTGCGCCGCGCCACCCTCGCCTGCTTCGCCGCCGCCGACGCCGCGCTGGGCCGCCTGCCCGGTGCCGGGTGGCTGCGCACCGCCGTCGCCGAGTTCGCCGAGCGCTACCCCGCGCGCGGCCGCTGTCCGGCCGACGACCAGCTGGACGCCCTGCGCTCCGGCACCCGACGCACTCCCACGGAGGAGGCCGCACCATGACCGACGTCCGACCGAACGGCCCGATCGCAGCCCCCGCCGAGGGATCCGGCGCGGCCCGCGTCTCAGGGACGGCCGCCGCCACGGAGGCGGCCCGCAGGGCCGGTACGGCCCGCGGCATCGAGGCCGCCCGCGGCATCGAGGACCTGCGCGAGACCATCGCCGCCGAGCTGCTGGCCGCCCGCGCCCGGACCGCCGCGCTGACCGACTGCGTCGAGGACCGCGACCTGACCGCCCAGCACTCCCCGTTGATGTCCCCGCTGGTCTGGGACCTCGCGCACATCGGCAACCAGGAGGAGCTCTGGCTGCTGCGCAACGTCGGCGGCCGGGAGCCGATGCGCCCGGAGATCGACGGGCTGTACGACGCCTTCCAGCACCCCCGGTCCGAGCGCCCCGGCCTGCCGCTGCTGCCGCCCGACGAGGCCCGCGCCTACTCGCACGAGGTGCGCGGCCGGGTGCTGGACATGCTCGCCGCCAGTCCGCTGGAGGGCGCGCCGCTGCTGACGGCCGGCTTCGCGTTCGGGATGATCGCGCAGCACGAGCAGCAGCACGACGAAACCATGCTGATCACCCATCAGCTGCGGACCGGCGAGCCGGCCCTGGCCGCTCCCCCGCCGCCCCCGGCACCGGCCGACGCGGCCGGGCTGCCCGCCGAGGTCCTCATCCCCGCGGGGCCGTTCACCATGGGGACGGACACCGAGCCGTGGGCGCTGGACAACGAGCGCCCGGCGCACACCGTCGACCTGCCGGACTTCCTGCTGGACACCACACCGGTCACCAACGCCGCCTACCAGCGCTTCATCGCGGACGGCGGCTACGACGATCCGCGCTGGTGGACGACGGAGGGCTGGGCGCACCGGCAGCGCGCCGACCTGACCGCCCCGCTGTTCTGGCAGTACCGGGACGGCGCATGGCTGCGCCGCCGCTTCGGCGCCGTCGAACCGGTCGAGCCCGACGAGCCGGTGCTGCACGTCAGTTGGTACGAGGCCGACGCGTACGCCCGGTGGGCCGGGCGGCGGCTGCCGACCGAGGCGGAGTGGGAGAAGGCGGCCCGGCACGATCCGGTCACCGGGCGCTCCCGCCGCTACCCCTGGGGCGACGCGGCCCCCGGGCCCGAGCACGCCAACCTCGGCCAGCGCCATCTGCGTCCGGCCGGGGCCGGCAGCTACCCGGAGGGCCGGTCCCCCTACGGCGTACGGCAGTTGATCGGCGACGTGTGGGAGTGGACGGCCAGCGACTTCCGCCCCTACCCGGGCTTCCACGCCTGGCCGTACCAGGAGTACTCGGAGGTCTTCTTCGGCCCCGAGTACAAAGTGCTGCGCGGCGGCTGCTTCGCGGTGGCGCCGGTCGCCTGCCGGGGGACGTTCCGCAACTGGGACTACCCGGTCCGCCGGCAGATCTTCGCCGGATTCCGCACCGCACGCGACCTGGAGCGCGCCTGATGTGCCGTCACCTCGCCTACCTGGGCGAGCCGGTGGCACCGCAGGACGTGCTGGTACACCCGCCGTACGGGCTGCACCGGCAGTCCTGGGCGCCCCGGACGCAGCGGTACGGCACGGTCAACGTGGACGGCTTCGGCCTCGGCTGGTACGCGGACGGCGACGAGGTGCCCGCCCGCTACCGCCGCACCGGGCCGATCTGGGCCGACGCGACCTTCGCCGACCTGGCCCGGGTGGTCCGCACCCGGGCACTGCTGGCCGCGGTGCGCTCGGCGACCGAGGGCTGCGCGGCGGGCGAGAGCGCGGCCGCGCCGTTCGGCGCCGAACGCTGGCTGTTCAGCCACAACGGCGCGGTGGCCGGCTGGCCGGGCAAGCTGGACGCCCTGGCCGCGCTGCTCCCGCCGGCCGAGCTGCTTGAGCTGGAGGCCCGCACCGACTCGGCCCTGCTCTGGGCCCTGACCCTGCACCGGCTGCGGGCAGGCGCCGGGCTCGGCGAGGCGCTGGCGGGCACCGTCGCGGACGTCGCCGCGCACACGACCGGGCGGCTCAACCTGCTGCTCACCGACGGCACCGCGATCGCCGCGACCACCTGGGGCGACACCCTGCACCACCGGACCCTGCCGGACCTCGGGACGGTGGTGGCCTCCGAACCGTACGACGACGAGCCGGGCTGGACGCCCGTCCCGGACGGCTCGCTGCTGCTGGTCGACGCGCGCGGCACGAGCGTCCACCGGCTCCCCGGCCGCGACTGAATCCCCACTCTCCCTTCATCTTCTGAACAGAGGAACCACCCTGTCATGGACACCTTTGATCTCACCCGACTGCTGCCCGGCGACCACTTCAGCACCGCCCTGCGCCACGACGTGCAGCACGGACTCACCGCCGACCCCAAGCGGCTGCCGCCGAAGTGGTTCTACGACGCGCGCGGCAGCGAGCTGTTCGAGGAGATCACCCGGCTGCCCGAGTACTACCCGACCCGCGCCGAGCGGGCCATCCTGACCGCCCGGGCCGGCGAGATCGCCGCAGCCACCCGGGCCCGGACCCTGGTCGAGCTGGGCTCCGGCTCCTCCGAGAAGACCCGGCTGCTGCTGGACGCCCTGCGCGCGCTCGACACCCTGGAGACCTACGTCCCGGTGGACGTCAGCGAGAGCGCGCTGACCTCGGCCGGCGGCGCGCTCGCCGCCGAGTACCCCGGGCTGGCCGTGCACGGTGTGCTGGCCGACTTCACGGCCCGGCTCGGCCTGCCCCCGGACGGCGGCCCCCGCCTGGTCGCCTTCCTCGGCGGCACCCTCGGCAACCTGCTGCCCGAGGAGCGCGCGGCCTTCCTGCGCGGCCTGCGGGCCGCCCTCGACCCGGGCGACTTCCTGCTGCTCGGCACCGACCTGGTCAAGGACCCGGCGGTGCTGGTCGCCGCCTACGACGACTCCGCCGGGGTGACCGCCGAGTTCAACCGGAACGTGCTCAACGTGCTCAACCGCGAGCTGGGCGCCGACTTCGACCCGGACGCCTTCGAGCACGTCGCGCTCTGGGACGCCGACCGGGAGTGGATCGAGATGCGGCTGCGCTCGCTGCGCTCGCAGACCGTGAAGATCCCGGCCCTGGACCTGCCGGTGCACTTCTCCCGCGGCGAGGAGCTGCGCACCGAGGTGTCGGCGAAGTTCCGCCGCGAGCGGGTGGCCGCGGAGCTGGCGGCCGCCGGGCTGCGGCTGAGCCACTGGTGGACGGACCCGGAGGGCCGGTTCGGGCTCTCGCTCGCCGCCCCGGCCTGAGCGGGCCGCCGGTCGGCCGCCCGGTCACGCACCGGGCGGCCGGCTGCCCGGAAACGCTCGGGCGGCCCAATTTGCTTGTTCACCTTACGAATTCTCTGAGCACGGATTGACCCTCCCCGTGTACAAGAGTTAAACGAACACGGGTTACGATCGCGGCTACCGAGCTCAGAGTTGAGTACCAGGAGTCAGATCGTGAGCGTCACCCAGAAGCCCTCCGGGGCAGTCGAGGCCCCTGCGCCCGGCCGCCTCGGTTTCGTCGTCTTCATCACCGCTGCCGCGGCCCTCGGTGGGTTCCTGTTCGGCTACGACAGCTCCGTGATCAACGGCGCCGTCTCCGGCATCCAGGAGAAGTTCGGCGTCGGTGACGGCGTGACCGGCCTGATCGTCTCCTCGGCCCTGCTGGGCTCGGCGGTCGGCGCGGCAGTGGCCGGCCGGTTCGCCGACCGGTGCGGCCGCATCAAGGTCATGAAGGCGGGCGCGCTGCTGTTCGCGGTCAGCGCGGTCGGCTCGATGCTGCCGTTCTCCGCCTGGGACCTCGCTCTGTGGCGCGTCCTCGGCGGCGCCGCCATCGGCATCGCCTCGGTGATCGCCCCGACCTACATCGCCGAGGTCGCGCCGACCAAGTACCGGGGCCGGCTGGCCTCCTTCCAGCAGGCCGCGATCGTGCTGGGCATCGCGATCTCCCAGCTGGTGAACTGGATGCTGGCGCAGGCCGCCGGCGGCGACACCCGCGGGCAGCTGCTCGGCCTGGAGGCCTGGCAGTGGATGCTCGGCATCTGCGTCGTCCCGGCCGCGGTCTACTTCGTGCTCGCCTCGGTCATCCCCGAGTCCCCGCGCTACCTGATCCAGGCCGACCGCCTGGCGGACGCCCGCAAGGTGCTCGCCGAGGTCGAGGGCGAGGGCGTGGACACCGACGCCCGGATCGCCGAGGTCCGGGCACTGATCGCCTCCGACCACCGCCCGCGCTTCCGCGACCTGCTCGGCGGCCGCTCCGGCCTGCTGCCGATCGTCTGGGTCGGCATCGGCCTGTCGGTCTTCCAGCAGCTGGTCGGCATCAACGTGATCTTCTACTACTCGTCGATCCTGTGGCAGTCGGTCGGCATCGACCAGAGCAACTCGCTGATGATCAGCTTCATCGGCTCGGTCATCAACATCCTCGGCACCGTGATCGCGATCGTGCTGGTCGACCGGATCGGCCGCAAGCCGCTCGCCCTGATCGGCTCGGTCGGCATGGCGGTCGCGCTCGGCACGGCCGGCTGGGCGTTCTCCTCGGCCACCGGCAGCGGCGACAACCTCACCCTGCCCGACCTCCAGGGCACCGTCGCCCTGATCGCCGCCAACGCCTTCGTGCTGTTCTTCGCGCTGTCCTGGGGCGTGGTCGTCTGGGTGATGCTGGGCGAGATGTTCCCGAACCGGATCCGCGCCGCCGCGCTCTCCGTCGCCGCCTCGGCCCAGTGGATCGCCAACTGGGTGATCACCGTCTCGTTCCCCTCCATGGCGCGGTGGAACCTGTCGGTGACCTACCTGATCTACGCCGCCTTCGCGGCGCTGTCCATCCCCTTCGTGGCGAAGTACCTGAAGGAGACCAAGGGCGTCCGCCTGGAGGACATGGGCTGACAGCCGCACATCGGCTGATCCGACGATCGGACCTTCGGCCCCCGCACCCTAGCGCCCCGGCGCGGGAGCGGGGGCCGAATCGTTCACTCTCTGCGGTGGGCCGGGCACCTCCGGTACTCCTGTGCGGCAGGAGGGATGTGTCCTTGATCTTCAACCGGCTTCGCCCCCGCAGAACCCCGGCCGCCGCCACGACCGGCGGCTGCCCGTACGCCCACACCCACGCGCACCCGTCACCCCAGGAACGACCGGCGCACCCGGAGCCGGGCGGCCCCCGCGCCCAGGACGGCCCACAACTGCCGCCCCCGCCGCCGCCGTTCACCGACCCGGACCAGGCCACCGACTTCATCCGGCAGTTCCATCACGAGCGGCCCGCCGCCGGCGGCCCCGGGCCGCGACTGCGCGCCGTCCTCGACGAGATCGACCGCACCGGCAGCTACCGGCACACCCCCGCCGAACTCACCTACGGCGCCAAGCTCGCCTGGCGCAACGCCGCCCGCTGCATCGGCCGGCTCTACTGGCGCAGCCTGGTGGTCCGCGACCTGCGCCACCTCACCGAGCCCGACGACATCGCCGCCGAGTGCTTCGAGCACCTGCGGCTGGCGGGCAACGGCGGACGGATCCGCCCGGTGGTCTCGGTGTTCGCCCCCGACCGCCCGGACCGCCCGGCCGCCCGCATCCTCAACCAGCAGCTGGTCCGCTACGCCGGCCACCGGGTCGGCGGGGACGTCGACGGCGGGGACGTCGACGGCGAGGACCTCGTCGGCGACCCGGCCGGCGCCGCGCTCACCGCCCGGGCCCGCGAGCTGGGCTGGAAGTGCGCCGAGGACCGCTTCGAGGTGCTGCCGCTGCTGATCCAGCAGCGGCCCGGCGAACGACCCGTCCGGTACGAACACCCGGACGACACCACCCTGGAGGTGCCGCTCCTCCACCCCGACCACGCGTGGTTCGCCGACCTCGGACTGCGCTGGTACGCGGTGCCCGCGATCAGCGACATGACCCTGGAGATCGGCGGCGTCCGCTACCCGACCGCCCCGTTCAACGGCTGGTACATGGGCACCGAGATCGGCGCCCGCAACCTCGCCGACGCCGACCGCTACGACATGCTCGGCACGGTCGCCGAGCGGCTGGGACTGGACACCTCCAGCGACCGCACGCTCTGGCGCGACCGCGCGCTGATCGAGCTCAACGTCGCCGTGCTGCACTCCTTCCAGGAGGCGGGGGTGACGATCGCCGACCACCACACCGAGTCGGAGCGCTTCCTCAAGCACGTCGCCCAGGAGGCGCGGCTCGGACGGCCGACCCCGGCGGACTGGAGCTGGATCGTGCCGCCGGTCTCGGGCGGCCTGACGCCGGTCTACCACCGGTACTACGACCCGGTCGACCCGGCGCTGCGGCCGGCCTTCGTCCCGCGCGAGGCCTGGTGACGGGTCCGCTCCGGGCGCCCCCGGTACGGACGCCGGTGTCCGTGCCTGCGGCCCCCGCACCGGCAGCGGCACCGGGGCGGGCACCCGCACGGCGGCCGACGGTCCGTCAGCAGCGTTCGGGCAGCCGGGAGTAGCGCAGGGCGAGCCCGTCGAGCAGTGCCTCCAGGCCGGTCTCGAAGGCACCCTCGTCGACCGTCCCGCGGTGTCCGGCCAGGCGGTGCGCCTCGCCCAGGTGCGGGTAGTCGGCCGCGTCGTAGACCTGGGCGTCCGCCGGGAAGCCGGCCGCGAAGGAGGCCAGCGCGGAGCCGGTGACGAAGTAGCGCATCAGCGCGCCGATCCGGGTCGCCTGGCCGCGCGGCCACCCGGCCTCGACCAGGTGCCCGAAGACGGCGTCGGCCAGGCGCAGCGCGTTGGGCCGCCGCCCCGGCCCCTGGGCCAGGACGGGGACGATGTTGGGGTGGGCGGCCAGCGCGGCGCGGTAGGAACGGGCCCAGTCGCGCAGCGCCTGCGCCCAGGGGGTCCCGTCGGCCGCCGGCGCCCCGGTGCCCCCGAACATCGACAGGTCGACTTCGCCGATGACGCTGTCCACCACCGCGTCCAGCAGTTCGTCCTTGGTGGCGAAGTGGTTGTAGAGCGAGGGTCCGCTGACCGAGAGCTCGGTGGCGAGGCGGCGGGTGGAGAGGGCGTCCAGCCCCTCGTCGTCGATCAGCCGCAGCGCCGCGGCGACGATGCGCTCGCGGCTGAGCAGCGGGGTGCGTGGGCGGGCCATCTCGGCGGCTTCCTCCGGTTCCTCCGGCCGGGTTCCCCCGGCCGGGTGCGCTGGGGACCGATTCTGACAGGTGCCCCTTCCCAGCACGGGCCGGGCGGGGCTACAGTCCCCCCATAAAACTTGCAGCGCTAGTTTAATCGGTCCGGACCCCGCCCGGGCCCTGGACACCGGATTCGGGAGCCGCCGTGAACCTGGAGTTGTCCGAGGAGCAGAGCGCCGTCCGGGACCTCGCCGCCGCCTTCACCGACCGCGAGATCGTCCCGTACGCCACCGCCTGGGACCGCGCCGAATCCGTCGACCGCGCAATCGTCGGCAAGCTGGCGGAGGTCGGCTTCCTCGGCCTGACCATCCCCGAGGAGTACGGCGGCAGCGGCGGCGACCACCTCGCGTACTGCCTGGTCCTGGAGGAGCTCGGGCGCGGCGACTCGGCCGTGCGCGGGATCGTCTCGGTCTCGCTCGGCCTGGTCGGCAAGTCGATCAACGGCTTCGGCACCGAGGAACAGAAGCGGCACTGGCTGCCCCGGCTCACCTCCGGCGACGCGCTCGCCTGCTTCGCGCTCACCGAGCCCGGCACCGGCTCGGACGCCGCCAACCTCACCACCCGCGCCGTCCGGGACGGCTCGGACTGGCTGATCAGCGGCGCCAAGACCTTCATCACCAACGGCACCTGGGCCGACGTCGCCCTGGTCTTCGCCCGCACCGGCGGCGACGACCCGGCGCAGCGAGGCCACCGCGGCATCACCGCCTTCCTCGTCCCCACCGACCTGCCCGGCTTCACCCGCACCGAGATCCACGGCAAGCTCGGCCTGCGCGGCCAGGCCACCGCCGAACTCTCCTTCGACGACGTACGGGTGCCGGACGGCGCCCGGCTCGGCGAACTCGGCAAGGGCTTCACGGTCGCGATGGCCGCCCTGGCCAAGGGCCGGATGTCGGTCGCGGCCGGCTGCGTCGGCATCGCCCGCGCCTGCCTGGAGGCCGCCGTCCGCTACGCCGGCGAGCGCGAGCAGTTCGGCCGGCCGATCGCCTCGCACCAGCTCGTCCAGGAACTGCTGTCCGGCATCGCCGTGGACGTCGAGGCCGCCCGGCTGCTCACCTGGAAGGTCGCCGACCACATCGAGCGCGGCCTGCCGTTCGCCACCGAGTCCTCCGTCGCCAAGCTCTACGCGAGCGAGGCCGCCGTCCGGTCCGCCAACAACGCGCTCCAGGTCTTCGGCGGGTACGGGTTCATCGACGAGTACCCCGTCGGCAAGTACCTGCGCGACGCGCGGGTCATGACCCTCTACGAGGGCACCAGCCAGATCCACCACCTGCTCATCGGACGCGCCCTCACCGGCGTCAACGCGTTCTGACCCACCCCTTCCGACAAGGAGCCCGACGACGTGCGTCCCGTCTACTTCGCCGCAGCCCGCCGCACACCCATCGGCCGGCTGCGCGGAGCGCTCGCCACGGTCCGCCCCGACGACCTCTCGGCCACCGTGCTGCGCGCCCTGCTCGCCGACGTACCCGCCCTCGACCCCGCCCGGATCGACGACGTCTACTGGGGCGCCGCCAACCAGGCCGGCGAGGACAACCGCAACGCCGCCCGGATGGCCGTCCTGCTGGCCGGCCTGCCGGAGACCGTCCCCGGAGCCACCGTCAACCGGCTCTGCGCCTCCGGCCTGGAGGCCGTCACCCTCGCCGCCCGGGCCATCGGCTCCGGCGAGGCCGACGTGGTGCTGGCCGGCGGCTGCGAGTCGATGACCCGCGCCCCCTTCGTCCTCCCCCGCCCCGACGAGGCGCTGCCGCACCGGATGGAGACCTTCGACACCCGGCTCGGCTGGCGGCTCACCAACCCCCGGATGGCCGAACTGCACGGCGTGCTCAGCATGGGCGAGACCGCCGAGGAGGTCGCCACCCGGTACGGCATCACCCGGGAGCGCCAGGACGCGTTCGCGCTGCGCAGCCACCAGCGGGCCGCCGCCGCCCGCAAGGACGGGCACTTCGACGCCGAACTCGTCCCGGTCGCACGGCCGGACGGGGTGACGGTGAGCCGGGACGAGAGCATCCGCGAGGACACCAGCCCCGCCAAGCTCGCCGGGCTCAAGCCGGTCTTCCGCCCCGGGGGCACCGTCACCGCCGGGAACGCCTCGCCGATGAACGACGGCGCCGCCGGGCTGCTCCTGGTCGGCGAGGAGGCGCTGCACGACCTCGGACTGCAGCCGCTGGGCCGCTACGTGGCCGGCGCCTCGGCCGGGGTGCACCCCGACGTCATGGGCATCGGCCCCGTGCCGGCCACGGCGAAGGTGCTCGGGCGGGCCGGCTGGTCGCTCGCCGACCTGGAGACCGCCGAGCTGAACGAGGCCTTCGCCGCCCAGGCGCTGGCCTCGGCCGACGGTATCGGGTTCGACCCGGAGCAGGCCGACGAACTGGTCAACCCCAGCGGCGGGGCGATCGCCCTCGGCCACCCGCTCGGCGGCTCCGGCGCCCGCATCCTCACCACCCTGCTGCACCGGATGCGCCGCACCGGCGCCCGGCGCGGCCTCGCCACCATGTGCGTGGGCGTGGGGCAGGGTACGGCCGTGCTGGTCGAGAACGTCTGACAGCGGACACACACCACTTCCACACCTCCAAGGAGTTCACATGACGCGGTTCGCGGGGAAGGTCGCCGTGGTGACCGGCGCGGCACAGGGCATCGGAGCGGCCACCGCCCGCCTGCTGGCGGAGGAGGGCGCGGCGGTCGCCGTGGTCGACCTCAGCGCCGAGCGGGCGGCCGGGACGGTCGCCGAGATCACCGCCAAGGGCGGCACCGCCCGGGCGTACGGGTGCGACGTGGCCGACTACGACGCCGTCGAGGCGGTGTTCGCGCAGATCGCGGCCGACCTCGGCGGGGTGCACGTCCTGGTCAACAACGCCGGGATCACCCGGGACAACCTGTTCTTCAAGATGCCCAAGGCGGACTGGGACGCGGTGCTGACGGTCAACCTGACCAGCGCGTACAACTGCAGCCACGTCGCGCAGAAGTACATGGTGGCGCAGAAGTACGGGAAGATCGTCTCGCTCAGCTCGCGCTCCGCGCTCGGCAACCGAGGCCAGGCCAACTACGCGGCCGCCAAGGCCGGCATCCAGGGCCTCACCGCGACCCTGGCGATCGAGCTCGGGCCGTTCAACATCAACGTCAACGCCGTCGCCCCGGGCTACATCGCCACCGCGATGACCGCGGCCACCGCCGAGCGGATCGGCAGCTCCGCCGAGGACCAGCAGACCGAGGTCGCCGCCCGGACGCCGCTGCGCCGGGTCGGGCAGCCGGAGGAGATCGCGTCGGTGGTCGCCTTCCTGGCGAGCGAGGACGCCTCGTACGTCAGCGGGCAGACGCTGTACGTCAACGGCGGCGCCCGGTAGGTCGGCCGGCGGGGTTCGGTCGGCAGGTCGGCAGGCCGGCAGGCGGGGTTCGGTCGACAGGTCGGCGGCGCGTGGTCGCCCGGTCGGCCGAACACGGCGGTCCCGGTTGAACAGGGCGATGAGCAGCAGATACGCTTGATATTCATTGAATATGGCTGACGCGCCCTCACATGGCCGTCCCAGGTGCACGGTTACCTTCACCTGGGATGGCCTTTACCTTTTCTCGTGGCCGAGCATGACCATGGCGGTGATCATATGACCCCACCAAATGACTATGGCATGATCATGCGGCGCTCGATGGGATGGCCCAATCGACCTGACCGGACCCGGTCGGGCCCTGCGTCCCAAGGAGATCCATGGGCAGCCCCGCTTCCCTCCGCCGCGCCCTGGCCCTGCTCGCCGTCGGGGCCACCGCCCTCACGGCCGGCACCGTCGCCGTACCGGCCGCCGGCACGGCGATCGCCGCCCCCTCGCACGACCTCGCGGGCGTCCACGTCCGCCCCGCCTCCTTCGGGCACCACAACGTCCAGGCCCGCCCGGCCCCGCTGACCACCACCCAGTGCGTCAGCCAGATCGGCATCCACTGCTACTCGCCGCTCCAGTACCGCGAGGCCTACAACCTCAAGCCGCTGTACGACCAGGGCGTCACCGGCAAGGGCCGCACGATCGTCATCGTCGACTCCTTCGGCTCGCCGACCATCCAGCACGACCTGGAGGTCTTCGACAAGCAGTGGGGCATCCCGGACACCAACGTCGAGGTGGTCAAGTGGGGCAACGTCCCCGTCTTCGACCCGAAGAACCCCGACCACACCGGCTGGGCCGGCGAGACCACCCTGGACGTCGAGTACGCCCACGCGGTCGCCCCCGACGCGCACATCATCCTGGTCGAGACCGGTGTCGCCGAGACCGAGGGCACCACCGGCCTGCCCGAGATGATGGACGCCGAGAAGAGCCTCATCAAGCAGGGCCGCGGCGACGTCATCTCCCAGAGCTTCGGCGCCACCGAGAACACCTTCCCGGGCTTCGACAAGGGCGACTTCAAGTCGATCAAGGACCTGCGCTACGCCTTCCAGGCCGCCGCCGACCGCAACGTCACCGTGCTCGCCGCCTCCGGCGACAACGGCGCGACCGACGCCAAGGAGAACGGCACCGACCTGTACCCGTACAAGGTCAACTCCTGGCCGTCCTCGGACCCGCTGGTCACCTCCATCGGTGGCACCCAGCTCACCCTGGACGACTCCGGCAAGCGCACCGCGGACGACAAGGTGTGGCACGACCAGTCCGGCGCCGGCGGCGGTGGCGTCTCCGGCGTCTTCGAGCGCCCGTGGTACCAGGCCGGCGTCGCCAACGTCACCGGCAACCACCGCGGCACGCCCGACATCAGCATGAGCGCGGCCGTCGACGGCGGGGCCTGGACCTACGAGTCCTACGACCCGACCGCGGTCGGCTGGCACCTCACCGGCGGCACCAGCGAGGCCACCCCGATCTTCTCGGGTGTCGTCGCGCTCGCCGACCAGCTCGCCGGCTACCGCCTCGGCCAGATCAACTGGCGCCTCTACGGCCTCAGCCTGCTCCCGAGCGAGTGGAGCGGCATCAAGGACGTCAAGCAGGGCGACAACGGCTGGAACGGCGTCACCGGCTACAACGCCGCCCCGGGCTACGACCTCGCCAGCGGCCTCGGCACCGTCGACGCCGCCAAGTTCGTCCACGCGATCGCCGGTCGGTGACCGCTCGGCGGTCCGGCCGACCCTGATCGCGGCTGACCGCTGACGAACGACAGCGGGCGGATGACAGATTTCGGAATCTGTCATCCGCCCGCTGTTTGCTGTTCGCCGTCCGCTGTTCGCCGTCCGCTGTTCGCCGTCCGCGGTACGCGGTGCGATGCGGACTGCGGGCCACGAGCCGCAGCTTGCTCACTTGCTTGCTTGCTTGCTTGCTGCGGCCCGTTCCCGTCTCCTGCCGACCGGTCAGGCGGTGGCGGCCAGCTGGGCGAGGTAGCGCTCGGCGGCACGCAGCTTGCGGCCCTCCGGGCCCGGAAGGTAGGCGCGCAGCTCGATGATCTCCGGGGCGATGCGGATCGCCTCCGCCCGGTCGGTGATCGAACGCCAGCAGGCCTCGGCGTTGGTGGCCGCCTGCTGGGTCTCCGGGTGGTCCGGGCCCTGCGAGCGGAGCAGCGTCAGCGCCACCTCGCGGTAGATGTCCGCGGCCTCCGCCGGGCGGCCCGCGAGCCGGCACACGTGCGCCCGCACCTGGCGCACCTGGAGCACCGGCTCGGAGACGGCCCCGTGCTCGGCGATCGCCTCCAGTTCGAGCGCGAAGGCCAGGTCGGTCGCGGCGGCGTGGTCCCCGGCATCGGCGCTGCGGACGATCCGTCCGATGACCTCGCGGTAGTCCGCACGCGGCCGGGCGTCCACCGGAGTTTCGGTGTGATCCTCGGCGGGGGCTTCAGCGGGCGCATCGCCGGTCGGCACGGCGTCGGCAGGCACGGCGTCGGCAGGCACAGCGTCGGCAGGCACCGCGTCGGCAGGCACGGCGTCGACGGGCACGGCGTCGGCAGGCACGGCGTCGACGGGTGCCTCGTCGGCTGCGTCGCCGGGGACCTCACCGGCGGGCGCCTCCTCGGCGGCCGGTGCGGTGGCCCGGGGCTCCTCTGCGACATCGGCGACGTCGGCTACATCCACGCTCTCAGCGGGCTCAACGGGCTCAACGGGGTCGACGGGGTCAACAGACTCAGCAGGGTCGACGGGCTCAGCGGGGTCGACGGCCTCGGCGGGCTCAGCGGGGTCGACGGCCTCGGCGGGCTCGACGGCCGCCTCCGTCTCCTCCGCCGTCACCGTGTCCTCCGCCTGCGGGAGTTCGGTCCCGGCGAGGGCAGCCGCGTCCCCGTCCTCCGGCCGTCCCTTGAGGAGTGTCACGCCCATCGAGGACGCGGCGTCCTCGGGCACCGCGTCCTCGGGCACGGCGTCGGCCGGGGCGGGCTTGCGCAGGGTCACCCCCGGCGCCGCAGCGGCCTCGGCGGGGAGCTCGACGGACTCCCCCGCCTTCAGCAGGCTGACCGGGCGGGCCGGTCGGGGCGGGGTCGGCGGCACGCCGGGCTTGACCAGGCTCACCCGGCCGCCCGCGGTCACCGGAGTCGTGGGAGCGACCGGCACCGGCCAGGCGGCGACGTCGTCCTGCGGCCGCGCCGGACGCGGCACCAGCGGGGCCTGCGGCGGCGGGAACTCCGCGGGCACCACGTCGGCGACCGGCGCCGTGTCCGCCACCGGCGACAGGTCGGCCACCGGGCCGTCGCCGCGCCGGGCGGTGTTCCGGAAGACCGGACGGTCGGGGGCGTGCGTGGCCAGGATGACCACGTCCGGCCGCAGCACCGAGTACACCTGCTGGCGCAGCTGCTCGGGCGCGAGCACCTCGCCCGCGCCGGGCCGGCCGCCGTGCAGCGCCTCGATCAGGGCGCGGGTGAAGGTGCCGATCTGCTCCGGGTCCGGGCTGACGACAGCCCACAGCGGGATGCCCTCGCTGAGCGGCGAGACGGTGCCCTGCAGGTACGGCCAGGCGTTCTGGTCGGCGCTCAGGTCGGCGATGACGAGGGTCTGCCACTCGGCCGGACGATGGCTCAGCTCGGCGGCGACGGCCTGCCAGGACAGGCCGTCCTGCTTGGCGTCGCGCAGGGTCAGCTGGAGCTGGCCGCCCCGCTTGTCGGCGACCACGTGGCCGCCCACGTGGACCAGCAGCGGTCCGGGGTGCCGGGAGGCGGCGCGCAGGTGGGCGAGGACGGTGTGCGGGTCGCTGGCGCCGGGGAGGTGGACGGCGTCCACCGCGTCGGCGGCGAGCAGCACCTGCGGCGAGACGGCGGCGAGCATCGCCGAGAGCACCGGAGCCTGGGCCGGACCGCCCCGGCCCCAGGTGCGGCGGCCGGAGTTGCCGTACCCGCCCTCGATGACCAGGATCCGTCCGCGCGGCGCCGCACCGAGCCCGCCGGGAGCGGCCGCGCCCGGCACACCACCCGGGGCGGGGAAGGGCGGCGGTGTGGCCGGGGACGCCGGGCCCGCGGCGGGCAGGCCGGTGAGGGTCCATCCGGTGGGCGGCGCGGGCAACGGCGCGGCCGTCTGCGCGACCGGGGCGGGCGTGGCGGCGGGCGCCGGAGCCGGCACCGGAGCCGGAGCGGCCGGGGGCGTGGGCGGCGGCTCGTAGAGCGCGGCAGGCCCCGGTGGGTGGGCCTCGGCCGGGAGGCGCGGGGCCGGCGGTACCGCGTCCCAGGGGTCCGAGTCAGCTGCCGGGTCGGGACCTCCGGAAACCGCTGTCGTCTCCGCCATCTCCTGGTCACCGCCCCGCCCCGCCGCTCCCGCGGCGTCTGATGCCCTCGCCTGTGCGGTGCCTGCCACCACACTCCCGTGCGCGCCACCCTACGAGATCCCGGCACACCCGATCCAGGCCGGGTCGCCGATCGGCGCGGCAGGCCACCCTCGGTGCCCGCTATCGTGCCGTCATGACCGGTACCGACCGCCCCCTGCTGTTCCTCGACGTGGACGGACCCCTGATCCCCTTCGGGGACCCGCCGCCGGGTGGATACCCCACCTACCGCAGCCCGTACGGGTCCGGAACCGTGCCGGGCGGGAACCCCTTGGCGGCACGCGTCGACCCGGCACTGGGACCACGGCTGCTGGGCCTGCCGTGCGAACCGGTGTGGGCGACGACCTGGCTGGACGACGCCAACGAGTGCCTCGCACCGTGGCTGGGCCTGCCGCAACTGCCCGTCGTGGAATGGCCCCTGGAGGAGGAGGACCAGCCGGGCGGCATCCACTGGAAGACCCGCACCCTGGTCGCCTGGGCCGCCGGCCGGCCGTTCGTCTGGGTGGACGACGAGATCACGGAGGCGGACCGCCGCTGGGTCGCGGCCCACTCCCCGGTCCCCGCGCTCCTCCACCGGGTGGACCCCCAACGCGGCCTCACCGAAGCGGACTTCGGCCTCCTGGAGAGCTGGCTGCGCAGCGCCTGAACGCCGGATCCGGCGACATCGGTCCAGGCCGGCGGTCCGAGCGCGCGATCCGGATGCGAACCGCCCTGCCCCCTACCGCGCCGAGCGGGGCGCGACCGCGAGGCGGTCCGCCGCGGCCGCGATGAACGCCGCGACGGCCGTCTCGAACTCGGCTTCCCGGTCCCGCAGATCGCTCCGGTCGGCCGCCTCGTGCAACGCCCCCACGCAGGCGAACGCGGCGTCCGCGAGCGGCTCCGGCCGGCCGGACACCAGCAGCAGCCGGAACCGCGCCGTCTCGGCCAGGGCGCCCAGCCGGTCGGCCTCGGCGAGCGCCGCGTCGAGGGCGGCCGGGTCCGACCGGCGCAGGCGGACGGTGACGACCGCCCGCTTGAGTTCGGTCACGGCCGCGGCGAACCCGCTGTACGCGGCCAGGTGTTCCTGGCGCAGGAGTCCCTCGCGCGCCCTCGCCTCGGTCCGCTCGGTGGCCCGTTGCTGGAACAGGTGTGTACTGACGGACCCGAGCAGCGTGCCGAGCACCGCGATCAGACTTCCGAGCACCGCACTCATCCTGCTGCGCACCCCGTTCCCCGCCCGACGGCGGCGTCGCCCGGCCCCCGGCCGCGGCGTCTCCCGGCCACGGCGTCTCCCGGCCACGCGGCATCGACGGATGCCGCGCGGCCGCGGACGGTCCCCACCCGCGACGGAGGCCTCAGGAGCCGGCGAGCAGGTCCCGCAGCAGCGCCACGGTGTCGGCGTCGAGGTCACGGCCGGTGCGCCGGCTGAGGGCGTCCAGGCGGTTGACGGCCCGCAGCAGTTGGTCCCGGGCGCCGGCCGAGGCGTAGGCGTAGAACAGGTCCCGGTGCAGGAGTTCGACGTCCGGGGCGACGGCGAGGCCGCGGAAGACGGCTGCCTCGGCGCTGCGGTGGTCTCCGTACTGCAGGCGGCGGGCGGCCAGTTCGTGCGCGGTGTCGACGATCGCCGCGATCATGTCCTGACGCTCGGCCTCGGCCCAGCCGTACGATGCGGGCGGGGCCTCGGCGAACGGGGCGCCGCGGACCAGGGCGAGCGCGTGGGCCAGGGCGGCGTCGGCGGTGGCACTGGTGCTGCGCATGCCGCGCCGGTAGAGGCCGCGGAACTCGTCCCAGTCGCAGGTGACCGCCGGGGTGAAGGAGTAGCCGTCGGTGGTGTCGGTGGGCAGGAAGTCGCGGCCCTCGGGCGAGGTGCCGAACCAGGCCGCCAGGTCGGCGAGTTTGCGCGGCAGTGGGCTCTTGGCGTCGACCGCGGGATGCGGGTCGAGGTGCGCGGCACCGGGGTGCAGGTCCTGGTCGAGGGCGTGGTGGTCGGAGCCGGGGCGCAGTGCGAGGTAGACGGCGAGCTCGGTGAGCCGGGGCAGCGCGCCGGGTTCGGCGGTGCCGAGGACGCCCGCGACGTCCACCGGGCCGAGCAGCCGGATCCGGGGCGCGTTGCGCGGGGCGTGTGCCTCCGGGGAGCGGAGGATGGCCAGGAGGTCGTCGCTGTCGCTGCGCCCGGCGGTGGGCCGGGTGACCGGGGCGACGGCGGCGGGGCCGGGCTCGGCCGCCGGTCCGGCTGCCGGTCCGGGCTGCGGGACCGGCTGTGGGACGGGCCCGGCAGCACCGGCCTCGGCGTCCATGGCCGTGTCGGCGGCATCGTCCTCGGCCTCGGGCTCGGGTGCGGCCTCGGGTGCGGCCGCGGCCCCGGTTGCGGTCCCGACGGCGGGGGACGCGGGAAGGGCTTCGGCGGCCGGCGTCTCCTCGGCGGCCGGTTCCGACGCGCCGGACTCCGGCACGACCGCCGGCGCCGCCGGAACCGGCGCGATCGAGCGGACCGGCCTGACCGGCTGCACGGCGAGCACGGCCGTCGGGGTGTCCACCGCACCGGCGGCTTCGTCGCCCGCCCCGGGGGCGGTCTCGTCCGCCTCCGGCACGCTCGGGCGCCGCAGGTCCCGGGTGGCCTCGTCGCCTGTCGCCTGCCTGCCCTGCCCGTTGACCGCGAAGCGCGCCGGACCGGGCGGGACCGCCGCCGGGCCCGTCGCACCGGCCGTACCGGCCGCACCGGTGGGCGCCGGGACGGGCGTCACCGGGTCCGTGCCCGCGAACGGGCTGGCCCCGGTGCCGATGACCCGGGCCGGCAGCCGCGGGCCGGCGGCGGTGTCCGTACCGCTCTCCGCCGCACCCCCCGAGGCCCCGACGGCGGCCAGCACCGGGACGGCGACGGGCAGTTCGGTGGTGTCGGTGTCCTCGGGCCCGTCCAGGGTCCAGGCCGGGGCGGGGTGCTGGGTGGTGTCGTCGGCGACCCGGAGCAGTGCGGCGACCTGGTCGTACTGGTGCCCGGTGAGCCGTTGCAGTTCGACGGTGAGGTGCAGGCCCGGGATGGCGGCCTGGCCGCTGGTCGGGAGCGTCCACCGGGCGACCGGTCCGGTCCCGCGTTCGGGGGCACGGGTGATGACGGCGACGCAGGTGCGCGGGCGGCCGTCGAGCAGCCGGCCGAGTTCGGCAGGGATCTCGCCGCCGGGCTGCTGGGCGCAGAGGACGATCTCGGGGGTCCACGATTCGTCGGCCTGGCCGCGGCTGCGGGCGTCGCGCGGGCTGGCGGCGTCGGCGGCGACCAGGGTGGCGCGGGCCTTGGCGGTGCGCGGGCCGAGGGCGGCGAGCGCGGCTTCCAGGGTGGGGTGGCGGTGGACGCGTTCGGCGGCCGGGCCGCTGATCGGCACCTCCTCGGCGAGGTCGACCAGGTGCAGGTGGAGCCGGTCGGCGAGCGGGCTGTGCGCGAGCTCGATGGCGAGGGTGCGCAGCACGTCGCGGGCGTCGTCCGGGTGGCCGGAGAGGTGGAGCAGCCGGACGGCCTCCAGGTCGGCGAGGACCACCGAGCCGTCGGGCGAGGTGCCGAGGGTGACCAGCGCGGGGTACGGCGCGGCGGTCCTGCGGGCCTGGGCGCCGTTGAGCAGGTCGCCGGAGTCGGCGCTGCACCACCAGACGTTCGCGGCGTGCGCGGCGCGGAACGGCGCGATCGGGGTGGCCGGGCCGGACAGGTGCAGCTCGACGGTGTGGTCGGGGGTGATCCGGGCCGCGACGATGGCGGGCAGGCGCTTGCCGCCGCGCACGGTGTTGCGGGCCAGGGTGCGCAGCGCGCGGTCCAGGAGTTCCAGTCCGGCCTGGTCCTGCCGGGCCAGGAGTTCGTTCTCGAACGCGGCGGCCTCGCCGGCGGGCATGGCGATGCGGTGGCGCGGGCGGCGGGTGCGCTGCTGGGTGCCGCGCTTGTGGGCGACGGTGCCGACCATGATGGCGGCGAGCAGGACGCCGACGGTGGAGGCCGTGAGGGCGATGGAGTAGTCGTCGCTGGGGGCCGGTTCGGCGTGCGCGGCGGGGGCGGGCGCGTGCGTGGGCGCCGGAGCCGACTGCGGCGCGCCCTGCGAGGGTGCGGGAGCCGGGGTCGCCGGGGCCGGGGTCGCCGGGGCGGGCGTCTGCCCCGGCGAAGGCGCCGGAGCCGGAACAGGAGCAGGAGCAGGCGTGGCTGCGGCCCCGGGCAACGTGAGCACCATCCCCGGCACCACCACGTCCGGGTTCGTCAGCTGCTCCCCGTCCGGCGCCTGCACCCCCTTGTTCGCCTCGAACAGCTTGGGCCACTCCTCCCCGTCCCCCAACTCCCGCTGGGCGATGGCCGACAGGCTGTCCCCGGCCTGGACGGTGACGGTCCGCTGCCCGGCCGCGCCCGTACCGGGTTCGGTGCCGGCCTGGGGCGTCGTGTCCTGGGGAGTTCCCTGTGCCGCCCCGCCCGACGGAGCGGGCGCGGGAGCGGGCGCCGGGGCCGGGCTCTTCGCCCCGTCCGGCTTGGCGTCGGCCGGCATCAGCAGTTCCCAGCCGGGCTGGATCGGCCGGTCGGCGTCGAACCGGGTGCCCGAATCGTCCATCGCCCGGCCGTCGTTGAGCTTGGCGATCTCCACCCACCGTTCGCCCGAGCCCAGTTGGCGTTCGGCGATGGACCAGAGACTGTCGGCGGGCCGGCTGTCCCGCACGGTGTAGGTGGGCTGCTGCTCCGCGGCGGGCGTCAGGGCGGGCGCGGACTGCGCGGCGGGCAGCGCCGCCCGCTGCACGCCCGGGGTCAACTGCGCCTGGACGGCCGGGGTGTGGGCCGGTTCGGGGACGGCCGCGAAGGCCGAGCCGGCCACCGGCAGCAGGGCGAGCACCGAGCCGACCAGCCCGGCCGCGAGCCGCTGGCTCCAGCCGAAGGCCGGGATCCGGCGGGCGATCCGACCGCGCAGCTGGGCGGGGATCTCCAGCAGGACGGAGAGCGCGAAGCACGCCCAGCCGAGCCAGCCGATCACCACGAGCGCCCACAGGAACAGCCGTCCGTCGTCCGGACTGGTGAGTGCCTCACCCACGCCGCCCGGCGCGACCTCGCCCATGCCGGCGACCGCGTGGGTGCCGTACAGCAGCAGCGCGGGGACGCCGATCAGCAGGACGAGCAGGGTGACCAGCGCGGCGAGCGCGGTGATCAGGGCCCCACCGCGGCCGCGGCGGCGCGGCGGTCGGGGTGCGGGGGCGGTGGGCCGTCGTGCGCCCCCGCCGCCTCGATGCGCGGCCCCGGCCCGGCCGGTACGGGCCTGGGCGGGTCGGGCCTGGTCCTTGGCACGTGGCGCGGCCATCAGTCGGTCTCCGCTTTCTCGACTCCGTGGACGAGGGTCGCACTGCCCTTGCCCGTTACCTTCCGCTCCCCGAGGGCGCCCAGCAGGACCGGCCGGTAGTCGGCCTGCACGGTGACGGTGACGACCTTGCCGTCACCGGAGAACTCGATGTCACCGGCCCGCAGGCCGTACAGGCCGAGGTAGGCGTCGGCGGCGTCCCGGACGTACTTCTCCTCGACCTTGAAGCCCGCCCCCTGGAGCACGGCGGCCTGGTCGAGCTGCTGTCCGCCGACCCGCGCTGCCTCCTGGGCGTAGGCGTCGGTGCGCTCGGCGACCCGCAGGCGGCCGCCCGCGTCGATCACCAGGGCGATGACGAGCACGACGTAGGCCGCGCAGATCGCGACGAAGAGGGCCACCGCGCCCCGGTCGGACCGGCGCGTCCGCGTCCGCCGCAGCAGACGGCTCACCACCGGCATCCCCTCCCCCCAATCCGCACGCTGTTCTCCCCACCGGCCCCCACCGGGCGCCGCTCGGTACCGTTGTGTCATCCCCCGAGCGCTCTCCGCTTGCGTCTCCCCCGCGCGGGCCGCCTCCAATCCCCCGTTCTCCGGGCGGTGGGGGCGCGCTCCCTCAGGTGCCCCGGTAACGGTCCACCACCGAGGTGAACTCGCCGACGAGGTGCTTCGTCACGGGTACGCCGGACGGTCCGCCGAGCAGGTCGGCCAGTTCGACGTCGCAGACCACCCTGACCTTGACGGTCGTGACCGGGCCGCCCGGCAGCCCGAGTTCCCCCTTGACCACCTGGACGTCGCCGTTCCGGCAGGACACGCCCTGCTGGCGCAGCGACGCGAGGGCGGAGTCCTTGGCCGGCTGGTCCATCCCGTCCACGCTGCGCTGCAGCGAGGCGGTCCGGGCCCCCGCGCGGGCGGAGGCCTCGACGCTGCCCGCCGTGGTCTGCACCCGTCCGGCGGCGATGGCCACCAGGACCAGGCCGACCACGGGCGGCACGACGATCGCCGCCTCGATCGCGACCCCGCCGCGGTCCCGCCGTCGCGGGCGCCACCGGCGCAGGAGCCGACCGGAGGGGCGCGCACCGGGCAGCCCCCGTCTCACGGCTTCACCACCGGCGGGACGAAGCGCTCGCGTGGCGCCTCGGCGAACTGGGTGATGGTGGGCGCCGAGAGCCCGGGTACCAGGAGCGGCGGGGTCAGCTCGACGGTGACCCGGATGGTCCCGGGCGTGCTGCCGTCGGTCCGCACCGTGTAGCCGTGCGCGCCCTGCCGGTCGAGGAAGTCCCGGGCCTGGCGCCGCGCCGCCTCGTTCTTCACCTCGTCCGTCGCGTTCCCCTGCACCCGCCCGGCGTCCACGCCCTCGCGGGCGGCACTGAGCGCGACCTGCCGGTCGTACCACCACAGCGAGGCCTGGACGACGAGCAGCAGGAGCAGCAGGACGACCGGGAAGACGATGGCGAGACTCACGCTCATCGACCCCCGGTCGTCACCGCGGCGGAGAGGACGGTGCATCACTTGGTGGCGCCGCCCGCGCCGCCCGGCATGTTCGGGTCCTGCTGCACCTTCTGGACGACCTTGTCCTTCAGCAGGTACAGCGCGGTCGCGACGGCTCCCGCGACGAACACCAGCGCGATGATGGCGAGGGCGAGTTCGATGCTGATCGCGCCGCGGTCGCCGCGTGCACGGGCGGCCCGCAGCCGGCCGAGCCGCAGGGTGAACAACAGCAGGGCGAACTGCACCGGCAGCAGGGCGGGCCGCAGCACCCGGCCTGCCAGCTGGGCGAGTCGTACGGTCATCGGGTTCTCCCGGGGGATGTGGCGGTGTGGTGTGGTCGTGCGGAGTGGTCGTGCGGTGTCGGCTGCTCTGGAGCGGAATCCGGTCGGGCGCGGGTCACCCGCGGGTCGGGCGTCGGGCGGGGGCGGGGCGTCAGTTGAGCATCTGGTGGAGCGCGGGAAAGACGATCAGGACGGTCATCAGCAGCGTCAGCGCGGCCCCCGGCGCGACCATCCGCTCGCTGTCGGCGTTGGCGCGGGCGAGGTCCTCGGCGAGCAGCTCGCCGCGCAGACCCTTGGCACGGGCCCGCAGGGTGTCGTACACGGCGGCGCCGTCGGTACCGGAGAGCCGCATGATGTCGGCCACGTCCTGCAGCGGGCTGAGCCCCAACTCCTCGGCCAGCGCGTCGAGTCCGGCCCACGGCGGGAGGCGGTCGGTGGCCGCGCGCTCCAGCGCGTCGCGGATCCGCCGGAACACCGCGCCCTGCCCGACCGAGGCGGCCCGGCGCAGCGCCTCGGCGGGGCCGCAGTCGGCGGCCCGCTCCAGCGCGACGAGTTCCAGGTACGCGGCGATGCCGTGCAGGTACTCGGTGCGCGCCTCCTTGGCCTCGCCGCGCACGATGGCGTCCGGGACGAACCACAGCAGTCCGGCCAGCAGGGGCCCGGCGACCAGCGGCAGCGCGAACGGCAGGCCGATGTCCATCAGCACGGCCATCGCGCCCAGGTAGGCGGGCAGCACCAGGCCGATCGCGGCGAACAGCAGCTTGTGCACCATGAACCGGGCCGGGGTACGGCCGATCAGGGAGAGTTCGCGGCGCGGCACGGAGACGCCGCGCAGGTGGACGGACCGCTCGCCGATCCGGTCGAACCAGCGCGGCCGCTCGTCCGGGTCCTGCGCGCGGTCGGCGGGGACGGCGTGCAGCCGGTCCAGCGCCTGGCGCAGGTCCGGGGGTGCGGGCCGCAGTTCGGCGACCAGCAGGGCGAGGCCGCCGGCCGCGACCGCACCGGCCAGGACGGACCAGGGGGAGATCACCGGACCTCCCCGAGCTGCTCGGCCGGCACCGGTTCGGGCGCCCGGGCGCCCGCCCGCCGCCCGCTCCTGCTGCGTCGGTCCGGCGTGAGCAGCCGGGGCACCGGCGGGTGGGAGGCCAGCGCGCGCATCCAGGCGATGATCGCGACGAACAGCGCGGCGACCACGGCGAGGACCAGCTGGCCGAGGAAGGTCCCGTACGGCCGGGTGTACTCGGTGTTGAAGGAGCCGACCGTGACGACCAGCACGATGATGCCGACCAGCCAGCGGATGGTGGTCCGGTGCTTGGCCCGGTCGGCCTCGATGGCACGGCGCTGGCGGACCTCCTCGCGCACCGAGTCGGCCATGTCGGACAGCGTGCGGGCCAGACCGGGGCCGCTGTCGCCGGCCCGCAGCACGAGTGCGGCGAGGACCTTGTCGGCGGTGGCGTCGGCGAGGCTGTCGGCGAACGCGTGCAGCGCCTCCTCGGGCCGCCAGCGGGCCTGCAGCCGGGCGGCCAGCTCGCCGATCTCGTCCTCCAGGGCGGCGGGGGCGGTGCGGCGGCTGGTGATGACGGCCTGGTTGAGGCCGACGCCGAGCAGCAGCACGTCGGCGATCCGCTGGGTCCACTCGGACAGCGCTTCGAGCCGCTCGATCCGGTGGGTGTCCGGGCGGGTGGTGTCGAACAGCCAGGGCAGGCCGAAGACGGCCAGCGGCACCAGCAGCGCGGTCAGCGGGATGCCGGTGAACAGCCAGGCCAGCGGCGCACCGACGAGCGCGATCGGCAGCTGGACCCGGCGCAGCCGCACCATCCGGGGCGCGGCCGACCCGGGGGCGCCGTACCAGAACACGTGGGCGCGCCCGGCCAGCGGGTTGGTCGCACCGGCGGCGTCCTCGTCGACGGGCTCGCTGCCGCGGGCCCAGGCCACCAGGGCGACCAGGCCGCCCGTGACCGCCAGCCCGCACAGGGCGAACAGCAGCATCACCGCGCGCCACCGCCGATCCGCAGCTGCAGCGGGGTGGCCCAACTCCCGTACCGGGAGCCGAGCAGACCGGCGTCGAAGCCGGCCCGGCGCAGGTCGTCCAGGCACTGCGGCGGGGTGTGCGGGACGGCCCGCGGCTCACCGAGGTCCGGCCGGGGGCCGAAGACGGTGTTCAGCGCGGGCCTGCCGCTCTCGCCGAGGCCGGTGACCTCCAGGACGTGGGAGACGTAGCGGTGCCGGCGGCCGCCGACGGCGGTCTCGTCGACCATGGTGACGTGCACGATGAGATCCAGGGCGTTGGCGGTGAGCCGGTAGGCGAGCGAGTCGGTCATGTGCGAGCCGTACTCCAGGCAGAGTTCGGCGATGCGGTCGACCACCATGTGCGGGCCGCGGGCGTGCAGGGTGCACATCGAGCCGCCCTCGCCGTTGGTCATCACCCGCAGCATCGGGACGACCTCGCCGGAGCGGACCTCGCCGACGATGATGCGCGAGAGGGTCATCCGCAGCGCGGCCGGGATGAGGTCGCCGATCGACAACTCCCCGGCCAGACGGCCCTCGACGCGCTCGCCGTTGCCCTCCCGGGCCT
Organism: Kitasatospora sp. NPDC059599; assembly: GCF_042735125.1. Taxonomy (NCBI): domain Bacteria; kingdom Bacillati; phylum Actinomycetota; class Actinomycetes; order Kitasatosporales; family Streptomycetaceae; genus Kitasatospora; species Kitasatospora sp. NPDC059599. Next base: position 118,783 of record NZ_JBHWCL010000010.1, read on the forward strand.
CCATCGGGACGACCTGGCGCAGGTGGCCGAGGGTGTGCAGCCAGAGCTCGAACTCCGACTCCAGGGTGCCGATCCGCTCGTCCGGCGGGATCTCGGCGGCCATCGCGCGCAGCAGGCTGGTCTTGCCGACGCCCTGGGTGCCGGTGATCATCACGTTCTTCCTGGCCCGGATCGCGGCGGCCAGGAAGGCGGCCAAGGTGGCGTCCAGGGTGCCGAGTTCGACCATCTCGGGGAGCGTGGCGGAGGCCACCCGGTGGCGTCGGATCGCCACGTACGGGCGGGGCGTCACCTCGGTGAGCGCCTGCAGGCGCATGCCGCCCTCCAGCCGCAGCGCGAGCGTCGGGCTGGCGGTGGACAGGCTGCGCTCGCCGCCGCCGTGCTGGCGGGCCAGGTCCTGCAGCAGCTCGATGAGTTCGGCGTCGTCCTCGGCCACCGGCGGGACCTGGCGCAGGGGCTGGTGCACCTTGGAGACCCAGACGTCGTCGCAGCCGTTGATCAGGATGTTCTCGATCTCCGGGTCGTCCAGGTAGGGCTGGAGCCGGCCTGCCCGGAAGAGCAGGTCGAAGACGGCCTCGGCGAGGGCGCGGTCCTGCTCCCGGGTGGGCGGGATGCCGTGGGTCTGGGCGTAGGCGTCGGACCAGCGGGCGACGGACTCCTCGATCAGGGCCCGGCCGCGCTGGCGGCGGGTGGCACGGTCCGGCTCGGAGCCGGAGGTGGCGGTCAACCGGCTGATGTGCTGGTGCAGTTCGGCTGCGACCTGGCGCTTGAGCTCGCGGGCGACCTGCGGGTCGACGGCCGGCCGGGTGGCGGCGCCGCGCAGGTCCAGCGAGGGCAGCTGGGCGGGGACGGCGGTCGGCGCGGCCGCGCCGGGCGGGACGGGACCGGGCGCGACGGGGCCGGGCACGACGGGGCCGGTCGCGGGCGCCGGCGCGGCTGTCGGCACGGTCCAGGGCAGTGCGGCCGGGTCGGCGGCGGGACGCTGGTGCAAGGGGCTACCGCGCACGGAGCACCTCCCCGGGATTGTGCGGGTACTGCCCGTTCACCGGCACCTGACCATCCGTCACGCTCGGCTGTTGAAGCGGGTACTGGTCGTCCTGATCGGCCTGCTGCGGCGACTGCACGTGCGCCGGGAACGGCGCCGGCGCGGCCGGTTGCGGCGCCAGCCCGGCCAGCGGCGCCACCGGACCGGTGACGATCACCGGCGGGACCGGCTGCGGCGGGGTGTACGACGGCGGCTCGGCCTCCACGGCCTCATAGGGCGCCTGGCCGTAGGCGGTCCGGCCGTGCCCGGGCCGACCGTGGGCCGACTGCCCGTACGGAGCCGGGCCGTGCGGGGCCTGGCCGTACGCGGTCGGCGGCTGGGCGTACGGCGTCTGCCCGTACGCGGTCGGTGCCGGCGTCGGCGTCGGCCGGGTCGGCACGGGGGGTGACAACGGATTCGGCGCCGCCCCCGTCGGAGCGACGGCCGTCGGAGCACCCACCGTCGGAGCGACCGCCGGCCCGCCTGCGGTCACCGCCGCCGCCGTCACCGCCACCGGTCCGGCGTTCGGCGCGAGCCGCTGCCGCCGGCGGCGGACCAGCAGCTGCACCTCGTCCGCCGCCGACCGCGCCGTCCGCATCAGTTCGGAACGGACGAACCGCCGGTCGGTGGTGTCGCCGCCGTCGGAGAGCACCTTCGCCGTCCGGGTGGCGTACGGCAGGACGCCGAGCACCGGCAGCCCGAGTTCCCGCGTCACCTCGGCGCGCGCGTACGGCCCCTCGGCGACCAGCAGCAGTCCGAGCGCGTCCGGCCCGGTGCCGGCGGAGGCCAGGTCCTCGGTGAGGGCGGCCAGCCGGGGCCGGACCGAGCTCAGTCCGCGCAGCGTGGTCCGGACGGTCACCGCCACCACGTCGGCCCGGCGGGCCAGCACCGCACCGGCGCCGGTGGCGCCGGACCGGCCGAGGTCCACGATGACGTCGTAGCCCTGCTGCTCGATGCCGTGCAGCAGTTCGGCGAGCGGCTCCCAGGTGTAGGCGAGGCCGGGGGCCTGGGTGGGGTCGGTCAGTCCGGGCAGCAGCAGGCGTCGGGCGTCGCCCTCGGGTGAGAGGTCGATCAGCTGTTCCCAGATGGCCTGGGCGAGCAGCCCGCGCCGGTCGGCGACGGCCAGGTTGCGCAGCCCGTAGACCGCCTCGACCCGGCCCTCAAGGGCGCCGGCGAGCACGGCGCCGCCGTCCGGGTCGGCCTCGACCAGGACGATCCGCCGACCGGGCTGGAGCGGCCAGGCCAGCAGCAGTGCCAGCGCGGTCGTGGTCGCGCCGGGCGCGCCCGGGCCGCCGACCACCGCGATCACCGCCATCAGGCGCCCCCCGTCGTGCTCGGGGCCCCGGGCGTGCCGGCCCCGGCGGAGGGTGCGCCCGCGGCGGGCGTCCCGGCGGGGTGCGCGCCGC